>NZ_JAVJNP010000090.1:0-173460 GCF_040217205.1 Coleofasciculus sp. A1-SPW-01
CCACGCCGCCGTGCCAAACACACCAGCCAAAAGCGCCGGAACACTAAAATCCGCATCCAGCTTCTCCCAATGCAACCCATCCCCCGATGGCGTCACTTCAACCTCAGCCAAATCCTCTGGAGAAGCACCTGCTAATCCTTGCGCCAATGCTGGGGGAAAGCTAAACGTCGCCCCACTCTTCAAATTAATTATCACGCGATCGCGACTCTGGTCATAATACGCCGACTCCGCCCTCGGTTCAACAACATTGGCAATGTCTGCGGCTTCTCTGGCTTTTGCGATCGCGGTTTTGATCGTTGTCTCATTCCAACCTGAATTAACCATGAAATTTCTCCCATTTTTTGAGCCGTTCTATTTGATATTTAGTTACGATTTTCAACACTTTTACAGTCTACCTTTTTAGATTGTCTCTCCCATAATTTGAGCAAGAGTGTTAAAGAGGCGATCGCAATTCGGCGCGGCTTTACGTACCTTCGCAACATCCAATAATCCTAAAAGCTTTGAAGCGTGTTGTATCTTTTGGTATTCACCCTTGGATGTATGGCGAGTAGCTTGCTTTAAACTTGGCTCTAACGAATCCTTATCAATCTTCTCGACATTTGGATTTCTAGGGATTGAATTTTCTCTAAATCCTTTCCCATAGAATTTTTTTAGGGCATCAATATCGGCAATAAACCAAGCCTCCATTGCTTGCACCATTAAATAGCAATGGGTATCATCAACGCTAGGTGAATCCCAATTATCCCTAGATTTCAAATGCGCCCAAGGTCGTTGTTTTACTGTTTCCTCTGAGTCAACCAGTAGGACATTGAAAGCATCAGGATAATCTGCCAAAGCATTTTTGAAAGAGCTAAAAGCATTATTACGAGAACCACAGACAATAATATCCCATTTGATTCGCTTGCTCCGCGCTATCTGCACCATATCTCTCAGAAACCCGCTAAATCCTTGCCGCATTTGCCTTTTTGTATCCCGATCATCTCCACCCCCTTCTATGTAAATACGAATCTCTTTTACCATCGCGTTCCTCCAATCTCACCCATACTCCAGAGTTCACCTAAAGAATAATTTTCTAGCCACTTTTGCAACCGTTCAGGGTTAAGTCGGCGTAGATGAGTTCCTTGATAATCTCGCTCACACACCAAAACTGATTCAGGAGGAAGAGAGGAAACTAAAGCCTCTGAATGGGTTGTAACAATTAACTGAGTTCGTTCAGACGCTTCGACTAACAAATCAGCGATAGTAGACATCATGTCAGGATGTAAGCCAATCTCTGGTTCTTCAATACATATCAGTGGCGGTGGGGTTGGGTCAAGAAGTAAAGCCAGTAAAAATAGATAGCGAAGTGTACCATCAGATAAACGAGTTGCAGGGATTGGTTGAATTAAACCCTCCTCGCGGATAAATATCTGAACTGTACCGCCATAAATCTTTACGGATAGTTCTTCTGCTTCTTCGTAAAATGTTTTGAGTTTATCGATAATTGCTCGACTTCCTACTTGGTGCTGTAAGTTGTTCAAAACAAGTCCGAGATTACTCCCATCTTCTAGCAAAGGGTGTTCCGGTAAGTCAGCTTTCTGTGGCAATCTCGGTTCTGAATCTCGTCCGATATGCCAGTCACGATATAGACTAATCTCGGAAAATTGATTACATATATAGGTAAGTTCAGGATATTGATCTGGATCTTTCCTCTGAGATAAAACAGACTGATCGAGAATCAGATCGTCTCGACGTAGCGAACGTTGACTTCTTTGCCCATCAGATGGATTTTTAATGTTTAAAACTGGACGACCTTGTTGATAGCGATAATAAAAATAGACATCATCTTCACCGGGGTATGAGCATTCATTCTCCACCGCTTCATCGACTAATTCTGGTTTTTGACCAACTACAGTTAAACCCATGCGATAGCGAAGCGGCATCAGTCCTTCTGGGTAATCTATAGTCACCTCAATTTTAGCTATTGGAATTTCTTTTTGACCTTTCCAAAGCAGATCACTGACACCTCCCCCTTTACGAATTGGGGCAGTTAAATCTGTGGGAGTTGCCTTCAGGAGTCCAATGGCTTCAATTAAGTTCGACTTGCCAGATGCATTGGCACCAATCAGTACATTAAGGGGTTGGAGTTCGATTTCTTCACCCTCACTTCCGTAGGATAGTAAGTTTTGTAATCGCATCGTGCGAATAAACTGTTTACCTTCCATTTCTTTAGTTTAGCTTTTATTTATTACCTGTCATAATACGCCGACTCCGCCCTAGGTTCAACAGCATTGGCAACTTCTGCGGCTTCTATTGCTTTTTGTTATCACTGCTGTGAATGTTGTCTTATCCAAACCTCAACCCGTCGTAGTAGAGATGTCTATGCTGCTTCTAAAGGCTGACTTATCAATTCAAGGTTAAGGTATGGACAAGATAAGCGTGCGATCGCGTCCTAAAATAGGAGAATGCGAAACCAACTCCCCTACCTTGATTTCCTCTCTCAAGAACTTCAACTTCCCCCCATCGATGCGACAGCACCTTTGGTGATTGATCTGTTTGCTGGCTGTGGGGGACTAGCACTCGGTTTTGAAGCCGCAGGATTTAGAACCATCGGTTATGAAAAATTAGCAGACGCCTGCACCACTTATCAGCACAACCTGCATGGTTTCTGCTATCAGACCACGCTAGCACGCCAACCCGATTTAGTCGATGGAGCCGATGTCATCATTGGTGGTCCCCCCTGTCAACCCTTTAGCGTTGGTGGACATCAACGGGGGCTCAAAGACAGTCGCGATGGTTTTCCCATATTTCTTGATGCGGTTAAATCCTATCGCCCCCAGCTTGCCTTATTTGAAAACGTGCGGGGAATGCTATTTCGCAATAAAACCTACTTTGAAGAAATTGTCAGCGCTCTCAGGGAACTAAACTATATCGTTGAATGGGAAATCCTTAACGCCGCAGATTATGGTGTTCCTCAGCGAAGAGAACGTCTGTTTTGTGTGGCTCACCGAGGCGGATGGAAATGGCATCCCAAAACTCATAATAATTTACCGTATACGGTTGGTGAAGCACTGGGAGAACTCGCATTGATTGTACCATTAAACGCTAAGTTTCTCACTCCTAGCATGGATGAATATATCAAAAAATACGAGAAAGCCTCTAAGTGTGTTAGACCCAGAGATTTACACCTTGATGCCCCGTCTAGAACCGTTACTTGCCGCAATTTAAGCGCTCCAACAGGTGATATGTTGCGTATTCGCTTACCCGATGGACGTAGACGACGGTTAACGGTTCGTGAAGGAGCGCGTTTGCAAAGTTTTCCGGATTGGTTTGAATTCAAGGGTAATGAAGAAAGCCAATGTAACCAAATTGGCAATGCTGTTCCTCCCATTTTGGCAAAGGTTTTAGCCTGTTCTGTAAAAGCCTATTTACACAAACAATGTAGTGGTTCTCAAGGGTTAATAATACACACAAATGTAGGGACAGAATCCTTGCTTTCTCACAGAAGTAGAATGTCACTGACTTAAGCTGGGTTCGTAGTAGGCACTTTAGTGCCAGAAGCGCTAAAGCGCTTACTACAAACTCTAAAGTCAGTGCCATTCCACATAAGTACCTGATTATTTATTAATTATCTAAAGTGGTATAATCTTTCTATCCTTTAGGATTTATCAATGAGCATTCGCCCTAAACTATTCTCTTTCTTTGCTGGAACCGGATTTCTCGATTTAGGCTTTGAAGCCAGTGGTTTTGATATCGTGTATGTCAATGAAATTAATCCCTCCTATATGGAGGCTTACCGTTACTCTAGACAAGTTCTGAATCTGCCATTACCCGAATATGGATACCATTATGCCGACAATGGAAACATTGAGCAACTTACAGAAGGGGAACAAGCCCTACGTCTCTGGTATTTAATCCAGGATGCTCGGAAATCTACAGATATTGTCGGTTTTATTGGCGGACCTCCCTGTCCAGACTTTTCAGTTGGGGGAAAAAATCGAGGTAAGGACGGCGATAATGGTAAGCTTTCTGCTGCTTATGTTGAATTAATTTGCCAACATCAACCGGATTTCTTTTTATTTGAGAATGTTAAAGGATTGTGGAAAACTAAGAAACACCGCCTTTTTTTTGAACAGCTTAAAGAAAAGCTAAATCAATCCGGTTATCTCTTAACAGAGCGTCTGATCAATGCCATAGAATACGGCGTTCCTCAAGATAGGGAGAGGATTATCCTGCTGGGATTTCGTCAGAGTTTAATTAGAGATATAGAACTCCCCGTTGAGCCAAGTGCAAAATTCATACCTGAAGGGGTTTTTCCCTGGACAACTTATATTTTATATCCAAAGCAGACCGTTTTTTCTTGTCCTTGGGCTGCGACTGATCCATTTCAGGAAAATTCCCATCTACCTTGCTCTAATGAGATTATTCAGGAACTAACGGTTGAATATTGGTTTAGGCAAAACGATGTCCTTAACCATGCGAATGCTCAACATCATTTTAAACCGAGAGCTGGTCTCAAGCGATTTCTTTCTGTGGCGGAGGGAGATGATTCCAGAAAGTCATACAAACGCCTTCACCGATGGCGTTACTCCCCTACTGCTTGTTACGGAAATAATGAAGTCCACTTACATCCTTATAAAGCGCGTCGCTTATCTGTTGCTGAAGCGCTTGCTATACAATCGTTACCTAAAACTTTTGTCCTTCCCGATAAAATGTCACTGACAAATATGTTTAAAACAATTGGTAATGGTGTTCCTTACTTAGCATCCAAGGCTATTGCTCAAAGTATTCTAGACTTTTTGTCAACAACCGAATGGCATTACGAACAGCCAAGTCAAAAGCAACAGTTCATAACCAACCCCTGTCGATTGTCGATTACGCTGTTTGACCGCCAGCCCAAAGTGCTGCTTGGGGTAGGGCGTGAGGATACCCGCTGGGTGGTATAAAATACCAAGGAGAGGTCAAAATGATTGAATCAAAAGCGCCCACAGCATCCATCATGTATCAGTTGCAATCCTTGGGGGACGCCCTCAAACAGTTTTTTGGATATACTACCTTCCGCCCAGGACAGCAGCAAATCGTTGAAGAAGCGCTTCAGAACCGTGATTTGCTGATTATTATGCCCACGGGGGGCGGTAAGTCGCTGTGTTTCCAACTCCCGGCTTTACTTAAACCGGGGTTAACGGTGGTGGTGTCGCCGTTAATTGCGCTGATGCAAGATCAGGTGGATGCCTTAGTGGATAACGGCATTGGGGCGACATTTCTCAATAGTACCTTGAGTTGGGATGGGGTGCGATCGCGGGAAATGGCAATCCTCAACGGTAAGATTAAACTGCTGTACGTTGCCCCAGAACGCTTACTGGCAGAGCGATTTGCGCCCTTTTTAGAACAAGTGCGATCGCAGGTGGGAATTTCGGCGTTTGCGGTTGATGAGGCGCATTGTGTCTCAGCCTGGGGACATGATTTTCGCCCGGAATATCGGCAGATTAAACAGTTACGTCAACGGTATCCAGATATTCCCATGTTGGCGCTTACCGCTACAGCTACCAAGCGGGTGCAGCAGGATATTGTCCAACAACTCACACTCCGTCAACCGAGTATCCATATTGCCAGTTTTAATCGCCCCAACCTTTACTACGAAATTCAACCCAAACAGCGCCAAAGCTATAACCAACTCTTCAAAAAAGTTCAATCCCATAAAGGATCTGGAATTATCTATTGTCTCAGTCGTCGTAGTGTTGACGAAGTAGCATTTCGACTGCAAAAAGATGGCATTTCAGCCTTGCCTTATCATGCGGGGATGAGTGATATTGACCGATCCAGTAATCAAAATCGTTTTATTCGCGATGACGTGCAAGTGATTGTGGCAACTATTGCCTTTGGTATGGGAATTAATAAGCTCGATGTTCGCTTTGTGATTCACTACGACTTACCCCGAAATTTAGAAGGGTATTATCAAGAATCGGGACGGGCAGGACGAGATGGAGAACCTGCCTATTGTACACTATTTTATAGTCCCGGTGATGTGCCTAGACTGGATTATCTGATTGATCAAAAACCTGATCCCAAAGAACAGCGCGTTGCCCGTCAACAGTTACAGCAAATTCGTGACTACGCTGAAGGAACCGATTGTCGCCGCACAATTTTATTGAGATATTTCGGTGAACGGTTTAAGGGAAATTGCGATAACTGCGATAATTGTTGTCATCCTAAACCCGTTGAAGATTGGACAATTGAAGCGCAAAAGTTTTTGTCCTGTGTGGCGCGTTGTCGGGAACGGTTTGGCATGACTCATATTATCGACGTGCTGCGAGGTTCCCGGAAAAAGAAGGTGGAACAGAATGGACATCACCTCCTCTCAACTTATGGAATTGGCAGGGATAAAAGCGTTGACGCTTGGAAAATGCTGGCGCGATCGCTCCTGCATCAGGGATTAATGGATGAAACGACGGATGGGTATCGGGTACTAAAGCTGAATAAACGCAGTTGGGAAGTGCTTCGCAAACAACGTTCGGTGCATATTGCGATTACTCAAACCCCTGTAGCAAAAGCTATATCCGATGTTAATCCGAGAACGGCGGAAATTGAATTGCTGTTTGAGAGATTGCGAAAGCTACGTAAACAAATCGCGGATACTCAAGCGATTCCTCCTTATGTGATTTTCGCTGATTCTAGCCTCAAGTTAATGGCACAAATAAAACCTAAAACCCTGGAGGAGTTTGCCCAAATATCGGGGGTAACGGCTCACAAGTTGACGCAGTACGGCGAGCGGTTTGTGTCAGAGGTTCGAGAGTTTTGTCAGGGGCAAAAGTTACCTGTTCCTCTGCCTTCAAATAGCCAAATGGTAACCTTACAACTGTATCAGCAAGGATTAAGTATAGAGGAAATTGCGGAAAAACGGGGTTATGCTCCTAGCACCATTCTTACTCACTTAAGTGAGCTAATTGAGCAGAATCAGCCTATAGATTTAAACCGATTAGTAGCCGCAGAACGACAAAAACCCATCTTGCAAGCGATTCAGACTGTTGGGACAAACTCCCTGAGAATCCTGCGGGAAGAGTTGGGAGAGGATTATAGTTATGGTGAAATTCGACTTGTGCGATCGTGGTGGATTCGGGAGAAGAGTTAAGGATTGATGCTTATGTTTACGATTAGATAATTGGGTATTATAGCAACCGTCATAACGGTTAGGATGCATCATTTTGTAGAGACGCGCCATGGCGCGTCTCTACTTTGGACAGGATAGGGTTCAATCACTAATCGGGATCTGAATCCAGAATTCTGTTCCTTGTCCCGGTTCAGAATAACATTTTAGAATACCGCCATGTTTTTCGACAACAATCTGGTGACTAATTGACAACCCTAACCCTGTTCCCTTACCCACTGGTTTTGTGGTAAAGAAGGGATCAAATAAGCGATCGCGCACGGTTTCGCTAATTCCTGGTCCATTATCGCGAATCCGAATTACCGCTTGATTCTTGTCTACAACCTCGGTGCTAATCCAAATCGTTGGGTTAAGGGTTGATTGGCTCTTTTCTGTGGCACTTTCCTCGGCTTGAATTAGAGCATCAAAGGCGTCAATGGCATTGCTAATAATATTCATAAAGACTTGATTCAGTTGACCCGCATAACAGGCAACCGCAGGCAATTCCCCGTATTCTTTGATCAGCGTAATTCCTGGAGAATTCCCACAAGGTTTCATGCGGTTGCGAAGAATCAATAAGGTACTATCAATGCCTTCATGAATATTAACTGGCTTCATTTCGGCTTGATCGAGCCGCGAGAAATTCCGCAAGGAAATCACGATCTCTTGAATCCGATCTGCTCCCATTTTCATTGAGGAGAGCATTTTCGGCAAGTCTTCGATGAGGAAGGATAACTCAATGTCTTCTATAAACTCTTGAATATCAGGCAGCGGATTAGGATAGTACTGTTGATAACATTCGATGAGTTGTAATAAGTCTCCAATATAGTTCGTCGTATGACTAAGATTTCCGGTGATGAAATTGACCGGATTATTGATTTCATGGGCGATTCCGGCTACCATTTGACCAATAGTAGACATTTTCTCGGTCTGAATTAACAGCGATTGGGTTTGCCGCAATTCATGTAAGGCTTGTTCTAATTGGTTTGCCTGGGTTTGAGCCGCTTGCGCCGCCGCCCGGGTTTCGGCAAATAATTCCGCATGTTCGATCGCGATCGCGAGTTGATCCACGACAGCTTGCAGTAATTTAACTTCGCGATCGCTCCATTGCCGCGAACCCTGATAATGACTACAGATAATCGCCCCCAGTTGTCCGGTTTTCGTTTGTAGCGGTAACACTAATCCGGAGGTAATTCCCCAATCAGCCAATAGCGATCGCGTTTCGGGGGCTAAGTTTTGGGTTTGGCTGACATCATCAATTCGCAGGGGATGTAATCGGTGAATAATGTCCGCTAAGGGGGTAAGTTGTGGGGGAAGACAGTCGCCTAATAAACTGGGTAAATTGGGATCTCGTGCTTCATGGGTAACGCTTAAACTGGGTTGATCGGCGTTGGAATTTAACCACAAAAAGTGACAGCCGTCAACCTCCAGCAATCCCCGAATTTCCGTGACGGCTATGTCTAGAATCGTATCGACTTCTAGGGAATTGCGAATTTGGCTAGCTAACTGAAACAGTAAGGCTTCCCGGCGACTGAGGAGTTCTTCGCGTACCCAAATCCGGTCAATGGCGACGGCGATCGCATTAGCAACCCATCCCAATACTCCTTGTACGATTTTAGAGAAGGGTTGGCAACTATGTAAGGCAATAAACCCAACTAGATGAGATTCGACAATCAGGGGATAAATTCCGATAAAGGTTTTGTTGGACAAGTCATGTCCCGGCGTTAAGATCGGACGATGAATCGGCTTCAGGGTTTGGGCGACTTTGGCGATTAAGCCTTGGTTGGTGAGGATGCGTTGAGGGAATAGGTGTGTGGGTAACTGTTCACCACTATGCGCCTGCAATTCTAAGACTGAGGGCATTTGCGTCTCGTCTGTGATGCCCGTCACTGTCCAAATCCCAGCACCCAAGGCGTTTAGATGGCGGATCATGGCTTCGGTACACCGTTTAAGACTTGCACCTAGACTACCATTTTGTCCCACCAGAACCGCGCCAATATCGGCTTCTAAGGTAGACAGACGCGATCGTTCTAGCAGACTGGCTTTTCGTTGCTTGGTGTTGGTAATATCACGGGCGATCGCATGGATGACACCTGCTTCGGCTAAAGGTAAACAGTTCCAAGCCAGCCATTTATATGATCCATCTCGACATCGATAACGATGCTCAAAGTAAATATCTGATGAACTCTTTAAAAGGGTTTGCCAAGCCGTTAATGTTGCCTTGTGATCATAGGGATGGACGAAATCGAGGAAAGCTTCGGAGAGGAATTCTTCTGAGTTATACGCCAGGGTTTTTTGAAAGGCGGGATTAATGCGTTTAAACTTACCATCGAAACCAATCACCGCCATTAAATCAGGTGAGAGGCTAAAAAAGCGATCCAGTTCAATCTTGGCTTGTTTTTGTTCGGTGATATCCTTACAAATTGAGATATATTCATAAGGATTACCTTGGTCATCAACCAACGGCACGATGGTGGTATCCACCCAATAGAGGTTGCCGTCTTTGGCGCGATCCTGAATATCGCCACGCCAGATTTTGCCCTGAGAAATCGTGTTCCACAAGTCCTTAAAAAACTGGGGTGAGTGATAGCCAGAATTGAGTAAACGATGATTGGCGCCATAAAGTTCATCCCTCGAATATTGAGATATCTGGCAAAATTTATCGTTAACGTAGTGGATCTTACCGTGAGAATCTGTAATCGCGACAATTGACGAGTGATCCAACGCTACTTTCATATCGACCAGGTTCTGTGGGGATGTTTGTAAGGCTTTTTCCAGCCGTTGACATTGATGAACCTGGGATTCTAAGTCGATTACTTTCTTTTGCCATTCTAACTGCGCGATCGCCTGTCGGCTTAATGCGGCTAGAGCATCCTTTTGTTGCACCGTAAACTGTCGCGGCACTCGATCAATCACTAATAAAATACCGACCGTTTCATGTTGAGGGGTAATTAAGGGAACGGCTGCATAGAATCGGATTGGGAGTGACGTTATCTGAGACTCAGATAAGGCTAGAGTATCTTCGACCACTAATAACGGCTTATTTTCTGTTATTATCTCCTGGCTGATTTGGCGACAAAACTCTAAGTATTGCGGTGTGAAATCGGTGTCTAAACCCACCTGTGAAGGCAACCACTGACCTTTGGTATCACAGAGACTGATCAGGGCGATCGGAGTTTGGACAACGCTAGCAGCTAAACGAGTTAAATCCTCAAATGTTGCCTTAGCCGCCGCATCAATATGGCGATCTGGATAGAGTTGCTCAAGGTTGACTGTTGTGTTACTCAATACTAGCGTGTTCATTAACTTACTACTCCTTACCCTTGTCAAAGCCAGATGCACGAGTGTTACGTCCTTGCCATGAATGTGATGACTCCAGTGTGATCGATGTTGTCTGGTTGAGCAAACCCTATCCTGGCTTCAAGATAGGACAATGTGTGCATAGCTTAAACACATTAGGAAACTCTTGTTTAAAGAAGGGCTTTAGTGTATTATTTGGGTTAGCCCAACGAAATCCTGGTCTGCTCAAGGTTAGTACGCTTGTCCCTAAACCTACTCGTTGGTTAAGGTTGCCGCTACCCAAATTAACGTCTATACTTCGATTCAGACTTCCACTTTCCTGGCTATGCAGGTGCTGCTGGGAAAGAGGCTGGGAAAGAAAATTCACAATGTTTCCCCTATTCAATTGGTACGTTAGCACCAAGGTAATACGTTTTATCACATAGCAACAAGGAAGAGATTGCGCTCCAGGAAAGGGGCGGGGAAGAGAGGTTAACCATGTTTCTCCTATTTTGGCAACGTGCAAGTTCACGCTTATGAGGCGTTTACCGCTTCTGATCAGGGGCATTGTGTTACGATCTTAACCAATTTTAGGATAGCTTTACATTTTCTTCATAAAAACAGCTAGGGTGGAGGGATGAGGGGTAATATCAAGTCCGGTAGCATCGTTATCGTTATTACTTATGGGTAAACGGTTAAAAGGGTAGAAAGCTTTAGACTAAAAATAATTAAGCATCTAGTTAAAATTGAGTCGAAGTGGTCTACCGAATTTGGCAACGTTGTTTTTGGGGAGTCTCACTGTTCCTCAGTGTCTTTAGTTTAGCGATAGGGGTTGAAGCCCAACCTGCACCCGTGTTTATTCCGTTTATGGGATCTATCCAAAAAAATTTGCCTGTGGGGTTAGCCATGCGCTTACCCACTGAGTTACGAGTGAATGATCTTTTGGATATTGATCCAAACCAACTGATTGTCCGGGTTTTTCCCTCGGAAGCCCCCCCAAGTTATATGGTAAGTCTGTTTACCTGCGATCGCAGTCCGAATTCCTGCTTACTAGGTAGCTTTTCGGTACACCCCAAGGAGTCGGCGAGTGCGAGGCGTGATCTCCAACGCCATGAAACCTTAGGCGATCGCATTACTTTAACGCCTACTGTGGCTGGATATTTGATTGAAGGACCCCTGCAAAATCCCTCCTACCCCTTCTCTACGGTGATGTGGCAGCAAAATGATATGATTTATACGATTAGTTTTCCTGCCATTGAACGCCAGAATATTCTCTACATGGCGCTTTCTATGGCAAGGGAACAAGGGTTTTATCGTCGTTAGTTATTCGTTATTCGTCATTCGTCATTCGTCATTCGTCATTTGTCATTCGTCATTCGTCATTCGTCATTCGTCATTTGTCATTCGTCATTTGTCATTCGTCAGGGAAAAGAGAATTAGGAATAGGGAATTCATAATTTATCACTCAAAACTTGGCGAATGACATCGGCGGGAACTTGATCGGTTATCGTTACCTCACCAATTTGCGTGGGCAGAATAAATCTTACTTTGCCATCTTTCACTTTCTTATCGGTTTGCAAGGTATCAATAATTGCATCAATATCCAATCCCGGTGGTAACTGAGTCGGTAATCCGGCTTTCTCAATTAACGCCTTTTGACGTTCCGCTTCCGGGGATGTCCACATCTGAAGTTCTACAGCAATTTGACCCGCCGCCACCATGCCAATCGCCACCGCTTCCCCATGATTAACGACTTTGTACCCGGTTAAACTTTCAACCGCATGACCAATCGTGTGACCATAATTTAAAATGGCTCTTAATCCCGCTTCTTTCTCATCTTGACTAACAACATCGGCTTTGGCTTGGCAAGAACAGGATAAAATAAAGGACAATAATTCCTCATCTAAATACCGCCGTTGATCGAGACGTTTAGTATTCTCCAACTTGGTAAATAATTCAGCATCCCAGATTACGCCATATTTAATCACCTCTGCCATTCCCGCCCGTAATTCTCGTGGGGGTAGAGTTTGTAAGACGTGCGGATCAATTAACACAAAGCGGGGTTGGTGAAAGGCACCAATTAAGTTTTTGCCTTGGGGATGGTTTACCCCTGTTTTACCGCCAATGGCTGCATCTACCATAGCTAACAGGGAGGTGGGAACTTGCACCACATTAATCCCCCGTAACCAGGTAGCCGCCGCAAACCCGGTCATATCCCCAATTACGCCTCCCCCTAATGCGACCATGGTTGAAGAGCGTTCTAAGCGGTTCTGGAGGGCGGCATCGTGGATTTTTTGGATGGATTTGAGTGTTTTGTACCGTTCGCCTGCGGGTAGGGTACAATGAGACACCTGATAACCGACTAATTTCAGCGCCCCGATCGCCCGTTCCCCGTAGCGGCGAAAAATGGCGGGATTGGAGACGAGGAGAACCTTTTTCCCTAGTTTCAGCCGACTCATCCAGACGCCGATATCATCCAAGCTTCCTGGCGCGATCGCAATATCATAAGACTGCGGCGGTACTTCAACCCGAATCACTGACTTCATCTGATTTTCTCAAGCAACTGTGGGCTGTATTTTATCCCACTTAATGATTTAATAGTCTAATAAGACGTTTTTGAGAGAACGGTAAATGTCTGGATCTGGAATTGTTGCCTACTTTTTAATCCTCGGTGGTGCTACGGGTGTCGCCCTAGCCCTGTTTTTTGGTCTCAAAGCGGTCAAATTGATTTAAACCGAGAGATGAGACCCAACAAATTTTTGTTGGGTTTCACGTCGTTCAACCCAACCTACTACTCATTTACCACCACCCGTCTAGGAGTCTAGTATAGCCGTGAACTCAAGTTCCGGCTCAAAGCTAAAACCCGTTAAAACGGGTTAAAATGTCTAGTCAGCTTTAGCTGACTTTAGCTATCAGCCGGAAATTTATTTCCAGGCTGACTCAAGTTCCGGAACCCAAGTTCGCGTCCCGTTAAAACAGGTTAAAACCTCTAGTCAGCTTTCGCTGAGTTTCGCTATCAGCCGGAAATTTATTTCCAGGCTGACTGCAAACGATGATTAGAAGTAAAGCCAGGAAAAACCTGAGCAACTTGATTCGCCTTAAGTTGTATATGTTGTTCTAATAGGGATGCGATCGCCTCTCGAAAATCGGTGGTGACGGCTAAGTCTCGTCCTTGGAATAACGCCGATTCACTCAAACCAGACCATTCCCCATAGACTTTACCACCACGAATCCCACCCCCCAAAATCCACATCACATTACCATGTCCGTGATCGGTTCCCCCATTGCCATTCTCTTTCACCGTGCGACCGAACTCCGATAAGATGGCGATCGCGGTATCGGAATAGGCTGATCCTAATTCCTTGACCAGAGTCACTAATCCTTCTGCCAAAGATTTCAGTTTATTGGCAAACTGACCCTGACTACTTCCCTGATTAATATGAGTATCCCACCCCCCTAACGCCATAAATGCCAATTGAGTCTGGGAATCTCCAACCATTAGCCTCGCCAGATTCCGGGTATCTTTAGCAAATCCATTTGGAGGGGGTGCGCCGTTGTCAGCTTCTCGCATTTCAGCCGCTAGGGTAGCCAGCAAAATTTCCCGCGCTTGTTGTCCTTCCTGATAAGCTAGATGAATCGGATCATTCCCCCGGTAAAGGCGTTCAAAGGCTGCATTGAGTTGAGAACGGTCTACTGACAGAGAACGGGTGGCTTGATTTCCCGGTGGTAGACTAGCCACAGAATTTTGACCCATCAGAATAGGCGAGATCATCGAACCGATATTGACGGCTTGAGTGGGTCCTACTTCAGGGAGAGTTGCTAACAGCCGATTCATCCAACCATCGGATGTGGTTTTATCGCCAGGAGTTCCACTTTCCATATAATTTTGAGCATCAAAATGAGAGCGAGTGGTATCCGGTGATCCGCAAGCATGGACAAACGCTAAACTTCCTTGTTTCCATAAAGGCATCAGGTCAGCCAAGGCGGGATGCAAGCCAAAACGACCATCTAAATCTAGCACTCCTCCCTTTTCTTTGGGTTGAGGAATAGCAATTCTAGGTCTGGCTTCGTAGTAGTCTGGGTCTTGATAGGGAACCACCACATTTAATCCATCGATACCACCGCGCAGGAATATGACAATAAGTCGCTTGTTGGTAGTCGTGGAAGCCATTCCTCTAGCCGCCCAACCATGCAACCCAATCGGAGTAAGTCCAGCAGCCGTCAAAAGGCTAGCGTATTGTAAAAATTTGCGTCGGTTCATGGGGATAAGTGACGGAAAGGGAGGATTGAAAGTCGGGGCGGTTTAGCTATTCCACAGACAAAGGATATCATTAATCACAGGGTAAAAAGCACTAAGCCGTGAACTCAAGTTCCGGAACCTAAAGCTAAAACCCGCTAAAACGGGTTAAAACGTCTAGTCAGCTTTAGCTGACTAGACGACTGTTCCATAACCCAGTCCGCGCAGGCGGACTTTGTTTGTGTAGCAGCGATTTCAATCGCCTCCTCAAAAGGGGGGGATAAAGGCGGATTTGGTATTAGGTGTGCCACGCCACTCCTCGAAAATCCTATTCAAACATGGGCGGTTCTTTAAGCTGATTTTCCGAAAAACTGAGGGGACTAGGGGAAGGAGGTAAACTATTCACGGTTGCAGGTGTGCGAATTCGTTCTAGCTGACTCAATGCCCAACGCGCTGTTTCCTGAACATCAGCCTCCGGATCATCTAAGGCATAGGATAATAACTGACTAATTTGTGCCACTAATTCATACATCAAGGTCACATCCCGAATCGCGTTTTTACGCACTTGGGGATTATCATCCTGTAGGGAAAGCGCTAATGCTCGATTCATTGGTTTGAGTGTCTTCATACCAATTTGGGATAGCGCCTCTACAATTAAGCTGCGCTGTTGAGAATCAGACTCTAGCATTAGATTTACCAACGGTTGTACCGCCCTGGAATCTCCCCGTTGTGCTAGTTCCCAAATTGCTTTACGTCGTTTGGCTGGATCAGAGTCTTGTATGTCTTTAATTAATTGATTAATCCCATTTTTCTTAGCCAGCCGATGCTTCGATTTCGTGAGTGATGCGTTAGTTGAGGGTTCAACATGGGATGGCGGTTTAATCGATGGGGAATCAGTAACACTCAACGCTGAAGGATTGTACCCGTTGGTATAGGATTCAGAGGGAGGAATTGGGGTGTCAACCGATTCGGCGGGTGATGAGTCTAGCCTATTGTTACTCGACATTACCATAGGCGGTTCCGGTTCCTCTGGAGGGGAAGAGGGCGGAGAATCCTCGGCTTTGGCAGAGGCTTGCCCTTTTTTGGGACTATCCAATACCTTGATTAAAAAGAATAAGCCTCCACCAAATACGACTAAGGTTCCAGACAAACCTGCGAGTATCCACAAGAGTTGCTTGCGCTTGCTGTTGGATTGAGCTTTTTCAGCATTTTGGTTGTTCTCCTGGGCGTTTTCTACTTCCGCCGGAGAATTATCAGGTTCAGGAACTTCCGCCGCCGCTGCTTGCAGCTTAGTCCATGTTGTTAAACCAACAACACCATCAGCGTTGAGATCGATTGACTCTTGAAATTCAATAACGGCAAGCCTGGTAGTGTCTCCATAGACGCCATCAGTATCGCCCTCATAGTAGCCTAGCTTTTTCAGCCGAGTCTGTAAGGCTTGCACGGTTTCGCCTCGACTACCCACTTGCAGGGGTAATTCCTCAATCCCTGTGGGACTAGGGGATTGGGCGAGGAGTAGGGGTTGGGATAGGTTAACCGAAGAATGGGCGATCGCAGGATTTAATCCCACAAAAGAGCCAATACCCATAAACCCGCCCAGGCAGGTCATGTAGGCAGCTAGAAGTACGGGGGAGCGATGGCAAGTCATAGGGAAATTAGGAACTTGAAGGGTTTGCCATGATAGTTTGCCTATTGTAGTCTCACTCCAAGATAGCTCAGATCCTTACTTGTGACGTACTCCTAAGCTGAAATAGGTTAGCGGGGTAATCCTTCTACTTCAGAATCCTGGAGTTTGATCGGTAAAGCAATTAACCCCATCGCCTTCAAGCTGCGGATAATGCGATCGCTCGTCGTTAAGGGTTCGGCGGTAACCGTTTGATTGACACTCGTCCAGGCTTGGCGGAATGATGTTAATCCCTGAGCAATTTCCTGACGCTGATTAATCAAATAGATACTCACTAACGTCAAACTGACGCCTACCCATTGCAGGGAACTCAAGACTTCCCCTAAAAACAGATTGCCAAATAGCAGAGCAAACACAGGAGTCAGAAACGTCAAAGCACTGAGACTGGTAAGATTCCCCTTAGAGGCAAAATAGAAGAATAACCCATAGGCGATCGCACTACCAAATATTGTTGAGTAAGCCAGTGCCATCCAGCCACTTAAGTCAATATTCACCCACTGTTGAGATTCCCACATACCCGACAGCGCAAACAAGGGTAATCCGCCTAAAATCAGATGCCAACCTGTCGCCACAATCGGATCGGCATATCGACAGATAAAGCCAATCAGTACCGTTCCCACAGCCATCGACAGGGACGCCAGTAACATCAGCCATTCCCCATTTTGAAACAGATGCTGCCAACTCAATTCCACCGTTGCCATATTGCCATGGAGCAGGCTCAAAATCCAGGCATCGGGCAACCCAATCAAACTGATGCCCACAATACCAATTGCCAGTCCTATGCCACCCCACAGACCAATAATTTCACCAAAAAGCCAACCTGACAGTAAGGCGACAGCTAAAGGCTGAGAATCAATCATCACCGAACCTAAGCCAGCCCCGGTTCGCACTAAGCCCTCGGCTAAAAATCCTTGAAATAAAGCACCATCTATCAACGCAAACAGGCTAATCCATAACCAAGCTGCCCACCCTTTAGGCTGAGGACGCCCCATCATCGACGCGGCAATTAGGATAAGCACTCCAGCAGGGACTAAACGCACTCCTGCCATAAATAGAGGAGTTGTATCGGGAATGACACCTTTCATCGCGACCATCGCCGTCCCCCACAGGAAAAACGGTGCAATCAAGAGTAAGGGGGCAAAAGGAGATTGGTTGGTTATTTTGAGCTGCATAAGATCGTGTTTATTATCAACGCTGGGGATCAACCCGATATATTTTTTTACGATTCTTTACATAGATTGTACTAAATTTTTACTTTATGTTAAGCATACGAGACAAAAATGTCATGGGTTATTGTCCTTTGTCCTTCGTCCTTCGTCATTCGACAGGTCTGTGCTGAAAACATGATTCGGACAAAAAGTCTGAGATCGTGCAAACTGGTAAAGTAATATAGCGGTTCTCACGCTGGCTAACGTATTTAACGTGGCGGGACACCGCTTCGTGTCTACATCCCTCATTTTTGAAACGATATGCCCTGGCCCTTTAAGCCTAAATCGCGTAAACAAATTGCTCGCATCGAAATCACGGGTTTGATTGCTGGTAATACTCGCCAACGGGTACTAGACGCGCTCAAAACCGTGGAAGAAAAGAAATTTCCTGCCTTACTGTTGCGAATTGACAGTCCTGGCGGCACCGTTGGTGACTCTCAGGAAATCTACAGCGCCTTAATGCGCCTGCGGGAGAAGGTGAAAATTATTGCCAGTTTTGGGAATATCTCCGCCTCTGGGGGAGTTTACGTTGGTATGGGAGCTGAACAGATCGTGACCAACCCCGGTACGATTACAGGAAGCATTGGCGTTATCCTGCGCGGTAATAATCTAGAACGCCTCTTGGATAAGATTGGGGTTTCCTTCAAAGTTGTTAAATCGGGTCCCTACAAAGATATTCTGGGGTTTGACCGCGAACTCACTGACCCCGAAAAGACGATTCTGCAAGAGATGATTGATACGAGTTATCAGCAGTTCGTGCAAACCGTTGCTGAAGCACGAAACCTGGCGGTGGAAACGGTGAGAAGCTTTGCTGATGGTCGAATTTTTACGGGTCAGCAAGCCTTGGATTTAGGGGTGGTTGATCGCCTCGGAACGGAGGAAGATGCCCGTCGCTGGGCAGCCGAACTGGTGGGTCTTGACCCAGAGAAAACAAAATGTGAGACGATTGAGGAACCTAAGCGCCTCTTGAGTCGTTTGATTCCTGGCAATACGGGTCGGATGAACTCTGGGTTATCGGCAGGGATAAATTGGTTAGAATTTGAACTATCGACCAGTGGTCAACCGCTTTGGCTCTATCGACCTTAGGGGTTTAGCAGGAGAGTGGGACAACGGTGGTGCAGGGAAGATAAAAGAGTTGACTCACGCACCATGCCCTCGAAGGTTGTGAAGGGTCAAAGCTCAAAACCTAGTCAGGGCGGGTTTTGTACAAAGGTTACCATCAATAGCTGGCGCGAAAATCCCTAAACCCGCCCCTACAAACCAGATTCCCTTGAGCGAAGCGAAGGGTCAAAACTCAAAACTTTTTAGGAGGATATTAACAGTGGAGTGGCGTGTTCGAGCGATTCGTGGGGCAACAACGGTGTCAGAAAATACGGTTGCAGCAATTCGAGATGCTGTAACAGAACTTTTAGATGAGATAGAAACCCATAATCAGATCGACCACGAGGAAATGATCAGTGTAATCTTTACAACGACACGGGATTTGGATACGATTTTTCCTGCCGCGATCGCTCGTGAACGTCCTAATTGGGATAATGTAGCATTACTCGATCTCCAGCAAATGCATGTAGAAGGAAGCCTGGAACGCTGTATCCGATGCCTCATCCACATTAATACCCCAGTGAGCCAAACCGAGATTTATCACCCTTATCTGCGTCAAGCAAAAAACTTAAGACCCGATTGGAGTCTAGCTCAATTAAGCTCATCCCACGTATAAGGGGTGTCATTTGTCCTTTATCATTTCGGGGAACAGGGAACAGGGAACAGGGAACAGGAAACAGGGAACAGAAAATTCTAATGGATAATCCAGAATTTATTTGTTATTTAAATAACTTGATGTTTGACTCAGAGAAATGTCTCGCCCTGTAGACAAACTTCGCCGCATTATCGACGCTAGAGACTCACGTTTGCGTAAATCCAGCATTTCGGCAAGACTCTGTTCCTCCTGATCTAAGGGATTTTTTTCTTGATCAGGTACGACGGTTACTTCAGTGTCTGAATCATAAGCAACGGGCTGGGGAGAGTCCAACGTCTGGATTGCTTGTTTCTTCTCCTCCGATTGTGGGGGTTGGGAAACTTGACTGTGATTTACGGGGCGTCGCCGTTTTTTGCGCCGGGTTGGTTTAGACGGTTTGATAACTTGACGACGTTGAGTAGATTGCCTAAACGCCTGAGTGACTAACCAAGAACCGGCGGCACAACCAAAGGCTAGACCCAAAAATAAAGTAAGGGGTAAACCTTCTTTTGGTGAAGAGTTTTCTGGCGAGGAGGTTATCGGAGAGTTCGATAAGGGTGTCTGTCTTGCGGTTGATTCCAAAATCGTTGAGACCAAAGGTTTCGGCACAGATTTATCTGACTCAATCCGTCCAGGATTGAGTAAACCAACTGCTGCCACAGTGCCAATCAAGACGAGAAAGCCCCAGATTGTTCCCCAAAAGACAAAGGGATACCTGTTAACGAGCTGCTGTAATACCTGTGGGTAATTGTGCTGTTCGGAAGAATGGTCAGATGAATTGAGCATTGACGCCCTTTACAGTCAGGATCAACTTGAAAACGTGACGCTTTGCGCCTTGAGAGTAGAGAAACCACTATGCTGAAGGAATTTTAACATGGTTTCTTGGACAACATGACAAAAATCCTCTCAATGCCATTACCGAGATGCGCTAGCATTAACAATCGCAAGGCGTAATTTAAAGGGTGATCGAACAGATATGACAGGAGAGCTAACATCTACAATTAGCATTCGCGAGCAAAAGCAGCAACCGCATCACCCGGATATTCCTGCTCACACTCGCTTACCTCATGGCAGATCATCACGCCCAACTTGGACGATTGAGGAGAGTGAGAAACTTTATCGGATTCAGGGATGGGGAGAACCCTACTTTTCGATTAACGCCGTCGGTCATGTGACGGTTTCCCCCAAAGGCGATCGCGGCGGTTCCCTGGATTTGTTTGAATTAGTCGAAGCGCTCAAAGGACGTAATCTGGAACTCCCGTTATTAATTCGCTTTTCCGATATCCTCGCCGATCGCATTGAGCGCTTAAATGCCTGTTTTGCCAAGGCGATCGCTCGCTATAATTACCCCGGTCGTTACCAGGGGGTGTATCCGGTCAAGTGTAATCAGCACCGACATCTGGTCGAAGAGTTGGTGCAGGTTGGACACCCTTATCAGTTTGGCTTAGAAGCGGGGTCTAAACCGGAACTGATGATTGCACTAGCCACCTTAAAAACCGATGGCGCTCTGCTTATCTGTAATGGTCACAAAGACCGAGAATATATCGAAACGGCACTGCTATCCATGCGGTTGGGACAAAAACCGATTATTGTGATTGAGCAACTCGAAGAAGTCCAGCTTGTGATTGACATTTCGGCAAAACTCGGTATTGAGCCGATAGTCGGTGTACGAGCCAAACTGAGTACAAAAGGGAGTGGGCGTTGGGGAGAATCCACAGGCGATCGCGCTAAGTTTGGTCTGACGCTTCCGGAGATCCTTTCGGGTGTCAATCAACTCCGGGATGCTGGATTGCTCAACGCCTTGCAGTTATTGCACTTTCATATTGGCTCTCAAACCTCTGCGATTAGCGTGATTAAAGATGCGATTCGAGAAGCCAGTCAAATCTATGTCGAGTTGCGTGCCTTGGGCGCTAATATGAACTATCTGGATGTGGGGGGTGGTTTAGCCATTGATTATGACGGCTCTAAAACCAACTTCCACGCCTCGAAAAATTACAACATGCAGAATTATGCCAACGATATCGTTGCCGAGGTGAAGGAAGCCTGTGAAGCCCGCCAGATTCCCGCCCCGGTGTTAATTAGTGAAAGTGGTCGTGCGATCGCCTCTCATCAATCCGTACTCATCTTTGATGTCCTCAATACCAGCGATGTTCTCTCTGGAGAACCTGCACCTGCTCACCAGAACGAACATCTGATTATCCGTAACCTCTGGGAAACTTACGGAAATATCACTGTCGAAAATTACCAAGAAGCTTACCACGACGCTATTCAATTTAATGAAGAAGCCAAAAGCCTCTTCAATCTCGGTTATCTCAGCCTGACCCAACGGGCTAGAGCCGAACAATTGTACTGGGCGTGCTGTGAGAAAATTCTCAACATTGTTAGGACTCAGGACTATGTACCTGACGATCTCGAAGACTTAGAAAAAATTATGGCGTCAATTTATTACGTCAACTTATCGGTCTTTCAATCAGTTCCCGATTCCTGGGCAATGAACCAACTCTTTCCGATTATGCCCATCCATCGGCTGAATGAGGAACCCACCTGTCGAGGGATCTTAGCCGATTTGACCTGTGACAGTGACGGCAAAATTAACCAGTTTATTGACCTGCGGGATGTTAAATCCGTGCTGGAACTGCATCCGTTAAGAAAAGCGAAAGTACAGGAAAACCAGGGTAGCGGCGGGGAGTTTACGGATAAGGACACTCAATCGACTGTTCTAGAGGAATCAGAAACAACCTCTCATCCTCAAACCAGAGAACCCTATTACCTCGGCTTATTTTTAGTCGGAGCTTACCAAGAAATTATGGGCAATTTACACAACCTGTTTGGCAACACCAATACTGTCCATATTCGACTCGCACCCAGAGGCTATGAAATTGAGCATCTGGTTAAGGGAGATACCATAACAGAAGTATTGAGTTATGTTCAGTACGACGCTGAGGACTTAGTTGAAAGCATTCGTCGTCGCACCGAACAAGCTCTACGAGACAATAGCATTACCTTGGCAGAATCCCAACGGTTGCTGCAAAACTACCAGAAGAGTCTGAGTAGTTATACTTATCTGTCTTCTTAGCGAGAAGTTGCGGAATAAGTGTTGGAATCAGGAAAAGTACAATTCTCTCCCTGCTTCCCCTGCTTCCCCTGCTTCCCCTGCTTCAAGAGCTCCCTAACCCCACAACAATACTTATTCAGCCGACCCTAAATACGGTGGAATTGCCCACCCAACCAACAACATGAATGGTTGGGTGAGCAACTCAGAGGTTATGGACTAACCATTTTGACCCAGAAGAATTTCATCAATCGCTTGCTTTTCTTCGGGATCTTGGGATGGAAGTGTCTGGCGGGTATCCGTAATCAGCCAATCGAGGGCAGCCGCTTGCACGTCAATTGTTGCACCCGTCTTATCCACGCAGTAGCGTCCAAAGACCAGCTTATCGACTAAGCGAACGCCTGCACCCAAGCGGGAATATTCAAAAATAACGCTGTTATCAACCGTTGCGCCTTTACAGATCCAGCAATTCGGACCAATCATCGATGGACCAATAATTTTCGCTCCATCTTCAATATGGGTCATACCGCCAATGTAAACCGGTCCTTTGACATCCACTTTATCCCAATTGACCGCCACATTTAATCCGGTGTAAACACCGGGAGCCACTTGTTTACCGGGAATCGAGACATTTTTGATGTCTCCCGTCAAAACACCCCGAACCGCATGCCAATAGTCGGGAACTTTGCCAATGTCCACCCACTGGAAATCCATTGATACGGCATAAAAGGGCGCATCCATTTCCACTAATTTGGGAAATAAATCGCCACCGATGTCATATTCCTGACCAGATGGAATATAATCTAAGACTTCGGGTTCAAAAATATAAATGCCCGTATTGATATTGGTGCTGAGAGCTTCTTCTACCGAGGGTTTTTCCTGGAAAGTTTTAATCCGACCGCTTTCGTCAGTCACCACCACACCATAGCTAGAGACTCGCTCTCGCGGCACGGGTTTGGTCACAATCGTAGCCACAGAACCTTTTTCTTTATGCCACTTGACAGCAGCAGACAGATCAAGATCAATCAGAGCATCCCCGCAAAGGACAACAAAGGTGTCGTCAAAAAAGGGATAAAAGTCTTGGATCTTACGCATGCCACCGGCAGAACCCAAGGCTTCTCCAACCAGTTGACCATCGATAATTCGACCTTCAAATGAATAGGTAATTTCGACACCAAATCGTTGACCGTCCCGGAAGTAGCCTTCAATTTCATGAGCTAAGTGAGAGACGTTAACCACAACTTGCTCAAAACCATGCTGCCTTAGAAGTTCTAATAAAAACTCCATTACAGGTTTTTGCAGGATGGGAATCAATGGTTTGGGAATGGTGTAGGTAATGGGGCGAACCCGAGTCCCCTTACCGGCTGCCAGAATCATGGCTTTCATAAAATTATCTTCCTCAAGCTATGCCACAAATGTTCAAGTTGGTCAATAGAGTCTGATGCTCAGTGGTTGCCCTTAAGGACTTTGAACCGTTGTCAAGACTCATCCTATATACCGGGAAAAATGACAGAGATCAGGTGACAAAGGGGTAGGTTCACAAAAGTTTGAGTGACTACCGATACCTAATCAATCACTATGCACCACTGACCTGGGTAAGTATGTAGGAGGCTACATACCCTATACATAAGTATCTGAATGCTCTTGCCTGAAGCCAAGAGGCAAAACGGCAAGATGCGGTTCGTTCGACTGGTATTGGTGCATTCTGTCAAGTGTTGAACAGCCGATTAAGCTGCCAATCGGAATCCCAGATAACACCCCTGATTGATTTACCCCAGCGTCCGGATTTTTAAGTCTTGGTAGAATTCCTCTTGGGATAATTCCACCTTAGACTGAGCCGATAACAGGAGCAGCGCCCAAAACACACCGACTCGATCGCTGACTAGGGGTTTAGTGGTATCAACAGCCCTTGGGCGATTGTCATTCGTCGATACTGTTGGTGATACCGTCCACCACTCTAGCAATTGCTCTAGATTCAGCCAATCTTTTCCTGCTGCTATTTCATGCCAATGACCGGAAATAAACTGTTCTAGGCGTTTAGCAATGTCGGTTAGATTTTCATCGTGAGCTAGCTGGGTGATAGCTTGTGCTGCTTGTCCTCGTGATAGAGATTGGCGGCGGGTGGAGCGAATGGGTGTGGGGGTGGCTTCGAGTTGATCTGCCATTTGCTGTAATTGCTCGATCAACTCGTTTAGGGTGACGGGGCGTTTTTTGGGCGGGGGTGCAGCCGTGCGACGACGGATATGGCGTTCCAAATATAAGGGTAAGCGCGGTTCATTCGTGGGTTCGATTTCCGCTTCGATGTCGCTGAATTCCGGTTCTTCGGGTTCCTCTAAACGTTGTAGCGTGTCTGCTTTGAGTAAGACAAGCATTGACGCCCATAAAAAAGCTTGTCCGGATTGGGACAAATCGGTGTCATGGGGATTGAGTTGAGCATCGTTCCCCCAGGGGAGACTACTGAGATAGCGATCAATCACTTCAATCACCTGAACATCCCAGGGATCGATTTCTCCACGTTGGGCTAGGTCAATTAATAGCGCGATCGCTTCGGTAGCAGGCGTTTGTCTCATCAGAGATAGGGGGAGCAGGGGAAGCAGGGGAAGCAGGGGAAGCAGGGGGAGCAGGGGAAGCAGGGGAAGCAGGGGAAGCAGGGGAAGCAGGGGAAGTTAACTCACGCACCATGCCCTCGAACCATGTCCTCAAACGAAATGAAGGAGAAGTGAAGGGTTAACACTCTCACATTGCCCCAAAATCTATTCACCCTTGCTCAACGATAGTACCTTCTGTTACCGTTTCAGATGCCGATAGTGCGGGTAATTGGTGTTCTTCGACTTCTGCCTTATACCGTTCCATGTCTTGCTCTAATTCTTCAATGCGTTCCTCTTTCGCTCGGATCTGACGAGCGGCTTTCCAGGACTCTAGCTGTCGCTGTAGCTGCGCCCAAACACTAAAAAGCCATGCCAATACAGAACCTAGTCCCATGGCTATAATCAGTTCTAGGGCTAGAGGAGCCTCAACATCAATGCCTTCAATAATTTGAATCGACGTGGGCTGCGTGTTTTGCAAGCTAAATAGAACTAACGCTAAACATACAGCAAAGATGAGCAGAAAATTGAGTTGTCGCATTCGGCTAGCCTTTCAGTCTACAGTGTCTTGATAATTTTAGCAAGAGATGCTAAAACCTTTTGTCTGGAGCAAAAATTGAGAAATTCAACAACCCTAACCTAGCTATCGCTCCTCTGTTAGGGATTGCCGGACAAACGGCAATTAAACGTTGAATACCGCATAGAGTCTCGGTTTGGTACAGACCTCTGGATGTTTCCCTAGTCCAGACACCTCTAAAACCCTTTGTCGGGTTGTTGTTAAGTTAAGACATCTTAACCGAGATGGCGGGAAGGGACTACATTTCGACTTATCTCGACTTCGCTCGATACAAGTCGCTCAATATAAATACTTTACTCGGAGGCTTATCGCTATGTTACGAGTACCAGTTTTATCGAAGTCAGGCAAACCTTTAATGCCAACCCAACCTAGCCGCGCTAGACGTTGGCTCAAAGAAGGTAAAGCCAAAATTGTACACAACGACTTAGAATGCTTTGCCATCCAGTTGACCTTTGAAACAGGAGAGAATACTCAACCCATAGCTTTGGGTATAGACCCCGGCAAATGTTATTCGGGGATTGGGGTTCAATCGAGCCTTGCTACCCTGCCAATCAGACACCAGGCACACACGCTGTTGACGGTGTAACCTTGGCGGCGTTTGAGTTCACCCAATGGCGAGAATGGCACTCTAATCAGGCTAAATATGGCAACTGGTATGGTGATGTTCAGATTACACCTGCACCCTTTGCAATAGTCCGTAGACCACCAATTAGCCGTAGACAATTACATCTGTGTGTCCCATCTAAAGGTGATGTACGACGCAAATATGGTGGTACAGTTACCCGCCATGGCTTCAGAAAGGGAGACAAGGTTGTAGCCCAAAAAGCAGGAAAGGTTTACATAGGCTGGTGTTCTGGAGACACAGAGAAACAAGTTTCTGTTTCCGATAAAAACTGGAAGCGACTAGGGCAGTTTAGCGCCAAAAAAGTCCAGTTGTTGCAGCGAAGCACGGGGTTAATTGTCGTGCCTTCAACTGGATTGTCAAATCTTGCTACTCGATGTGGCAAGATTTGACCTCTATCCCTCTCCGGCTTGCTTCGCTCTTAGCCGGAGTCTCACGAGGTATACGATGAGTAAAAGCATCGCCGATTTGCGGCAAGAGTACAGCCTACAACGGTTAAATAAAACAGATGCTCATCCCAATCCATTCGAGCAATTTACCGTATGGTTTGACCAAGCGGTAGCCGCGAAGTTGCCAGAACCCAATGCGATGACTCTGGCGACGGCAACACCTGATGGGAAACCGTCGGCGCGAATGGTACTGCTTAAAGGATACGATGAGCGGGGGTTTGTCTTCTATACAAACTACAAAAGTCACAAGGGACAGCAGTTATTGGCAAATCCTTGGGGTGCGATCGCCTTTTGGTGGACTCAGCTAGAACGACAAGTGCGGATTGAGGGACAGATTGAGCAGGTGTCGGCTGAGGAGTCAGATGCTTATTTTCATAGCCGTCCCCAAGACTCTCAACTGGGGGCTTGGGCATCTGAGCAAAGTCAGGTGATTGACAGCCGCGAGGTACTGGAGCAACGATTACAACAGCTTAAAAAAGAGTATGAGACTAAAACCATACCCCGTCCACCTCACTGGGGAGGATTTCGATTAATTCCTGTCGCCATGGAGTTTTGGCAGGGGCGTCCAAGTCGGTTACATGATCGGTTGCTCTATCAACGTACAGAAGAGGGTGGCTGGATGATACAACGTTTATCTCCGTAGCAGGGAACAGAGAACAGGTAATTCATAATTCATTATTTAAAATTTATAAGTCATCAGCTATTGCCGATCGCCAAAATCAAGGTTATCTTAGAAGGACTATGACGCCAGAACTTGATGTTGATTTTTCAGCACCAATACGAATACTAATTGTTAAAACTAAACCAGTGGGGTGCATCATTAGATTAAATTTATTCCCATTGGGTAGAAAATAGAAATGTTGACAGCAAAAGTTAGTCAAAAACTGACTTTACTATTGAGCTTACCAATAGTTTTAGCCGCTTGTAGTCCGGCTCAAAATGAGTCTGCTCAAAGCAATACCGTGACCATTATGGGAGTTGGTACAGGCAAGGGTGAGGAGGAACTTAAAAAAGCCCTAGCACCATTTACTGAAGAAACAGGAATTAAGGTAGTTTACGAAGGCACGAGTGAGTTTGCTACTCTATTACCCGTGCGGGTTGATTCAGGGAATGCGCCAGATATTGCCATGTTTCCCCAACCGGGTTTGATGACTGACTTTGCCCGCGAAGGAAAGCTGGTGGCGATTGATTCCTTTATGGATATGACACAGCTATCTGATGCTTATGCTCAGGATTGGTTGAATTTAGCTAGCGTTGATGACCAAATCTATGGTATCTGGTATCGGGCATTTGTCAAAAGCTTAGTTTGGTATAACCCAACTGCCTTTACAGCCAAGGGCTATGAAGTTCCGACAACATGGGATGAAATGATCGCATTGTCAGACAAAATTGTAGCCGATGGTGGTGTTCCTTGGTGTATCGGTATGGAAAATGGTAGTGCTACAGGTTGGGTGGGGACAGATTGGGTAGAAGATATCATGCTGCATCAGGCTGGGGCAGAGGTTTATGATCAGTGGATTACTCATGAAATCCCCTTCAATCATCCCACCGTTAAGACAGCGTTTGAAAAATTTGGCACAATTGCCCTTAACCCTAAATATGTTCTTGGGGGTACAACGGGTGTACTAAGTACCCCATTTGGAGACTCACCGAAGGGTCTTTTTGAACAATCACCCAGTTGTTATATGCATCATCAGGGTAGCTTTATTACAGCGTTTTTTCCGGATAATGTGGTGATGGGTAAAGATGTTGATGTTTTTCCCTTTCCCACTATTAATCAAGACATTGATGCTCCTGTATTGGTCTCAGGAGAAATCGTTGCCATGTTTAATGATACTCCAGAAGCGCGAAAGTTAATGGAATATTTAGCAACATCAAAGCCTCATGAAATCTTGGCAGGTATTGGTGGTTATCTCTCTCCGCATCAACAAGTGAGTTTAGAGGCGTATCCGGATGAGGTAACGAAACGACAAGTTGAGATTTTATCTAAT
Source organism: Coleofasciculus sp. A1-SPW-01 (assembly GCF_040217205.1). Lineage (NCBI taxonomy): Bacteria > Bacillati > Cyanobacteriota > Cyanophyceae > Coleofasciculales > Coleofasciculaceae > Coleofasciculus > Coleofasciculus sp. A1-SPW-01. Next base: position 28,543 of record NZ_JAVJNP010000090.1, read on the forward strand.
GCAAAAGTTGTGCGCTTTGACGGTTCAGATATGATGCCAGGAGCAGTGGGAACGGGTACGTTTTGGACAGGTATTGTAGATTATGTGGGTGGAGAAGAGGTGGATAGTGTTTTGAATAGGATTGAGGAGAGTTGGTCAGATAGATAATCTAAGTAAGTAGGGACAATATAACCCACATTCCGCACGTCAAGTTGTAGTATGCAAAGTAGTACAAAAATCCCAAAAGGCGTAATCATTACGTAGTACATTATGAAGTGCGGAATGTGGGATTAGGTATTAGGTATTAGGTATTAGGCGTTAAACTCTAGAACACCAGTCTAGTAATCGAAATCGATGGGAGTATTCCGGAAAAACGGTAACATATAAGATACCAAATATCCCAAGCATCGGGGAGATCCGTGGAGCATGGTGGTATTGGGTGCTAGCCTAAAACTAATCCCTAAAGGAAAACCGCAATAAATCACCATGGTTCGCCTTTCAACTCAATCAGATCCACCGCTTTCACCTCGGCAAACCTTACCGACGATGTATGATTTACCGAGTGATAACCCGGAGGAACCTGGATTGCCAGACGAGTTTCATTTTTTCCAACCCTTATTGTTGCTTCTGACGTTTCAACCAGCTAACTGGAATCTGGAGTTGGTATTTTCTGCTTGTGATTTGAATCTTTACTATAGTGTTACCCATCCTCAGTGGTACAAACGTCCAGATTGGTTTGGTGTGGTAGGTGTACCTCGGTTGTATGAAGGGCGGGATTTACGATTAAGTTACGTGGTTTGGCAAGAAGAGGTGAATCCCTTTGTCGTTGTGGAATTATTATCGCCCGGTACACAAGAGGAAGATTTAGGTAGAACGGTGCAAACACCAGGAAATCCGCCAACAAAGTGGCAAGTTTACGAGCAGATTTTGCGGATTCCTTACTCAATTGTGTTTAGTCGTTATACCAATGAAGTGCAGGGGTTTCATTTAGTCGGGGGTCATTATGAACCGATGAATCTGATTGATAATCGGTTATTGATGCCGGAATTAGAGTTAAGTTTAGGATTATGGCAGGGGAGTTTTCGGGGAATTAATCGTCTGTGGTTGCGGTGGATGACGATTGAGGGTGAGTTAATTTTAACGCCAGAGGAGGAAGCTGTAGAGGCACAGGAAAGGGCGGTTACGGCACAGGAAAGGGCGGTTACGGCACAGGAAAGGGCGGTTACGGCACAAGAAAGGGCAGAACGATTGGCGGCACGATTGCGGGAATTAGGGGTTGATCCCGATGAGTTGGAATAGGTGCTAGGTTTGTAGTTGCCCTGTCTTCGCCCTTACTAAGGTACTGCATCAGACCGGAAATTATATTTTTTTATTTATACCTGATTACCTAAATCTGCCGTAGATAACGGGGGTGAGCGGGTGTTCCCCAACACACCTGTTGAGCCGGAATATTACTAAAAACACTACTGCGGGTGCCAATAACGGCATTCGCTCCAATTTGGACACCAGGAGCAATAAAGCAATCCGTCGCAATCCAAACTCCATTCCCAACACTAATTCCCGCCGTTTTTAGACTAAAAGCCGCATCTTGAATATCATGACTTCCGGTGCAAAGATAGCTTTTTTGAGAAATCACACAATGACATCCGATGTGAATCTGCTCTAAGCTGTACAACACCACATCATCCCCAATCCAGCTATAGTCCCCAATTTCTACCTTCCAAGGATAGGTAAAGCGAGCGGTTGGACGGATGAGTACGCCTCGACCAATTTTTGCACCAAATAACCTCAGGATAAAGCAGCGAAAGCCATTAAAATTATGTGGACTTATCGGAAAAGCAACAGCTTGCACCAACCACCAGAGTAAAATGAACCAGCTTGGACGCCCCCGGTCAAAATTGGACTGGTCATAATTTCGCAAATCAACTAACGGGGTGTCATCCAAAACAGGAGGTTCGGTGAAATCTGGAACGTTGGTGTCTAAGTCTCGGCTCATAGATAAGCTGTTCGGCATTTAAACCTTAATATCAATAATGGCAAAAATTTTATTTTTTTAGCGCTTTGGCTAATCAATTATTATTTTTTTCATTGTCAAATCAATAAAATTCCCTTTTTCCTCTTTCCTTTGACCAAATTTTAATCAGCAATCTGAACAATGTAACAGCCGATTAGGAATTGGGAGAAACCACAGAAGTAGCCGGAGATTTCGCAGATGATACGGTTGATGTTTCCGCCTCTGGATTGAGATGACCGCCAAATTTGCGTAATTCGTAGAGTTTGACACCAATTTGATATTCGTATTGACTCAACAAGCGTCCGTAAATATAACCTGCTTTACCATCCAGAAAGCCAAATCGGATAAAGTAAAAGATAATAAATCGCAAGGTTGGTTTAAAGGGTAGCCACACCCAAACCTTTCTCAAAAAACGCTTACGCTGTACCGCATCCCCAAATAAATTAGCACCAATCGTACCTGATTCATCATGACCCGTGAGCATATTAAGGTAGACCCGGGCTTCCCAGTTAGAATAGCGATTGTGTCGTGCCAACCAATGGTAGATATCTCGGAAGTCTATATGATCCATATCTGCTTTGAGATAACCAACTAACCCTTGCAGGATAACGTGTTCGTGAACTTCATTATCTCCTGTATTGGGAATTCCTTCAGTTCCCAGATTTTCATAGCGACCTTTTTGATGTTTAAACAAGCGCAGATTCCAGTCTGGATATTTTCCCCCATGGCGAATCCACTTGCCTAAGAAATAAACGCGGCGATTGATATAGTACCCTTCATAGTTGGGATTTTTAATCGCCGTAGCAATTTCATCCCAAAGCGCTGGGGGAATGCGTTCATCGCAATCCACAATCAGCACCCATTCATTACGAAAGGGCAGATTTTCCAAACTCCAGTTTTTCTTTTTGGGCCAATGCCCATTGAAATAAAATTGCACGACTTTCGCACCCGTTTTTTCGGCAATTTCGATAGAGCGATCGCTACTTTGGGAATCCACTATAAATACTTCATCGGCTCTAGCCACACTAGCCAGACAAGCCGGAAGATTAGCTTCTTCGTTTTTTGCCGGAATTAGAACCGAAACGGGAACTTTAGAATCAAGACTAGTCATACTTTAAAAAGATTGAATCGGTGAGAACGGGAACGGTTTACTTGTATTTTGAACGCTGATCATGAATAGGATTCAAAATGTGTTCGAGTTGGGGCAGGCGGAACTGTGATCAATAGCGCCAATCGTAGCATTCCCTCGATTCCTGGAGAGGATTATGAAATTTTGTCACTTTGACCATACCATTTCTACTGGTTAAACAAACGTTTGGCTAGATGCTCCAATTCATAGTTTAGCGTTTTGATCGTTTCTCTTCTGGTGGGATAGGCTACAGTACCATTCTCAATTAAAGAATTTGAACGGGATAAGGGATGGGAAACAGACACATAAGTGCGATTACGTTCCATCAATGTTATAACTTCCTAACTCACTAACCTGCCAACTTTCGGTTGAATGTTCAATCATTACCGAGGTGCGCGTGCAATACCGCTAGGGTTTCTGCAAGCTGACTTAGGCGCGTTTCCAGATCATCTTTTCGACTCAGCAGTTGTCGTAGCTTCTGATAACGTGCGATCGCTAAACTGACACTAGGCACTTGATCCGCTGGACAGGTACGCACCCAAAACTGACCATCTGCATCTAATCCACAAAGGCGATAACCTGCACGGGGGGATTCACAGGTAACATTCTCATCGCCCTGGGATTGATGCCACGGTTGGGTTACATAGTCCATGAGTCGATCCACCTCAGCACGACGTACTCCTGAGTGATCCGCTTCCGGTTGACGAGCATGAGATTCTAACCACCCCTCAACGATTGGTCCATCCATATAAATATCTTGAATTTGGCGGACTATAGTGTGCAGTTGTTTCTGCCAACCCGAGACAATATCTTCAATTTCTTTGAGCAGATTCATTGCCAAGGCGGGATTGGCGCTATGGCGATGTTCACTGAAGCTAGCGGATTTGAGTTTCGGCAGTGTTGGGGTTTTATCTTGCTGCTTTTGAGCCGGGAATGGCGTCACACTAATCGAGAATGAAGGTTCTTTCCCTTTGGCGGAGTCGCTAGACTGATCCCCAGTTGAGTCCACTGGGGACGCCACAGCCGTGGATGGGGTTTGGTCATCCTGAGCTAATTGAGATAGAGTGCTTTCGATCCGTTGCAGTTCTGGTTTCATCGTTTCTGATGTCACTGGGCAAAAATCACGCTTCTTGCAGCAGATGAAGTCCCTAGGGTTTAGTTTTGGGACATTGCCACCTACCTATTCAATTTTGACCCAATCTGGCAAGAGATTCGGCAAATCGCTAATTTTTGATCTTTGTCGATTAAACTTGATCACGGCAGATGAAAGCGATCGCGGGAACCATACTATCGATGGGTCAGCTTATCCTGGTCACGGGTCCAGCCCGTTCTGGAAAAAGTGAATGGGCAGAACAATTAGCCGATAAGACAGATAAGCAGGTTGTTTATGTGGCAACGGCACAGGTTGATCCCAATGATTTAGAGTGGGTTGCCCGGATTGAGAAGCATCAACAGAGACGCCCTGCCGAGTGGACGTTGGTGTGGACGCCGATAGATTTAGTCGAGACGATTCTGGAGTGGGATCAACCGGATTATTGTCTGTTAATTGACTCCTTGGGAACCTGGGTGGCGAATTGCCTAGATCAAGAGGATGGGATTTGGCAGGATACCACAGACACCCTCTGGCGAACTGTTAACCAAAGCTCCGCCACCATCATTCTGGTTGCTGAAGAAACGGGTTGGGGTGTGGTTCCGGCTTATCCCCTAGGCAGAACTTTTCGCGATCGCCTCGGTCAAGTCGTGCGTCAGTTCGGTATGATTGCCAATCCCGTGTATTTGGTTACGGGTGGTCATGTGCTTAATCTCAGCACCCTGGGATCACCGCTATCGCGGGAATCGCTACCATAGAAATACAGACGGTAACAATAAAGCAGCTTTTGCTGCTGAGGTCTTATATATTCTATGGCATCTGAACAACAAGTCAAACGCTACCTAGCCTATTGGTTTCAGGTTGGCAAAACAATTGTCGTCCACAATGGTGAAAAGGTGCTGCAACCACAGCGAATCATTGCTGGCGATCGCTACAGTCAAGAGTTTGAGGAACTCTGGCAATATCTGCTTTCCCCCGAAAGCGGAGATTGTTATCTCACCGGAACTAGCCAGACGATTTCTGAGTTGTTGACATCCAAGTGGGATCTTGAACCCTGTTCCCGCTGCGATATGCCTGTTCCTATGTTCAACGTGGGATTACCGCCAGAGTCTTGCGCCTGTAGCGATTTATCCAATTGGCCCAATACGGATTTACCCAAACCGCGAGAACCGATCAATAATCAGAATCGCTTGAGGGCGATTCACCACCGCCTGCGTCAGGGTGAGAATCCAGATGGTAGTGATCGAGAGGCTTCTCCCGATCCCAAAAATCAGACCAGAGAATCTCCTCACCCCCCAGAATCGTTAAATCAGCAAGATTATCTGCGGTTGGTGCGCGATCGCACCTCTTGTCTCAGGAAACCTTTGTCAGCATCACCTGAGAATTCCTTGGCATCTGGTAACCAGAAATCCGCGACCGATTAATAATTTCTCAATAAAACTTAACGCTGTTGTCTGGGGTAACTCTTCCGGACTGGATTGGAACCGGAAGTTATTTTAAGTAGAACTTACACCCCAGTGCAGCGTGTTTCTATATTATCTGGTTGAGAGTAAAACGTCTTCACCCAAAGGTGACGGAGAAGTCCATTCTGGTCTGACATGTTTTTTTGGCTACTCCGTCGCTGTCAGTATAGACGGGCGATCGGCTTTGAGCAGAATCAGGCAGACCCTTGTATGTCCCACCTGGAGAGCAGAGCGAGACATCCACCTAGGTGGGGCGATGAATTTAAACTGTTTTGCCGACTCTAGGTTGAAGGTATCCAACAAGACATAACCTAAACCGAGCCAACATCCTAGCTGGAGCAGTTTTCCGGCTGATGGATCATCATGTTCGCAAAGTTTTGCAAACGATGTCTTTGTTAGCCCTTTCACGCCCTGAAAAGAGTGGATAGGATATCTATCCCGATCGAGTCGCCTGTTTAGGTGTAAGGTCTGTTAAATCGATTGAACCTGAGCTGATTATGAAGTTCTCCGCTATGCGAAATATAGGAATTGCTGCAGGCGGAACTTTTTTATGGGTTATATTATTCATTAAAGCTCAGACTATCAATTTTAGTCAACACCATCAGTATCTGTCAAACTTACACCAACTCCAGGAAACTGACGCAACTTTAAATACAGATATCTTGCAGGCTCAACAGGAGTCGTTCAATGATCCTGAAACTATTCTTAATGATTTAAGTCAGATTGACGACTTACACCATAACTTAGAAGATATACCTGATTTTGTTAATAGAGAGTATTATCCAGAACTTAAGTCAGCCTTACAACAGAATCGCTCACTTTTTCAAGATAAGCAGGTTTTAATCGAAGAATTGATTGAACAAGAAACTATTCTCAATCAATCTTTAAAATTCCTGCCTAATACGATTCAAAAATTATCGAGTCAAGCCGCAACGGAACCAGACGCTGATCAGTTAATCAATCAGTTGAATACTCTGTTGAATGATGTTTTAATTTATACCCTATCTCCTAGTGATGAATTAATTATCAAAATCCAGAGACAAATGGCAGCAATTCGGCAACGTGTCGATGTATTGACAGCATCGTCTACCCTGAGTCTTTCTGAACTCGATGCCGCCCTAATCTATGCCGAAATTATTGTGACCCATGAATCTCAGGTGGATAGTCTGGTGCTGCAAATTCTGGAATTACCCACGGAGCAACAAAGTGAACAGATCCTGGACATTTATCAGCATTCTTATCAAGTATTTCTCAGGAAAACTAAAATTTATCGAATTTTATTTTATGTCGTTTCTGGTTTGATAGCGGCAACCTTATTTATTGTGCTTATCGCCAAAACTCAACAGCTAACCAAAAATCTGCAAAAATGCGAAGAAAAATATCGGATTAGTTTTGATGATTCCGTAGAAGGAATTTTTAAAATTACTCCAAGTGGACGTTTTTTAACGGCAAATAACACATTGGCAACGATTTATGGGTATGCTTCTGCTGAAGAACTGTGTAACAATTTAATTAATCTTAATCGTCAGCTTTACGTTCAGCCAAACCGTCACGATGAATTAATCCGCGTTCTGGAGAAATATGGATCAGTTTCGGATTTTGAATCGCAAGTGTACCGGAAAAATGGCACAAAAATCTGGATTGAGGAGAAGGCAAGAGCTGTCCGCGATAAACACGGTAATTTTATTTACTATGAAGGAACCGTAGAAGATATTACGGTACGTAAAGCATGGCAAGAAGCACTGCACTATGAACAAGAGCAAGGCGAACGCCTACTGCTAAATATTTTACCCAAAGTAATTGCTCAACGCTTGAAACAACTCGAAAGTACAATCGCAGATAATTTTGAGGAAGTCACAGTTTTGTTTGCCGATATTGTTGGCTTTACCGAATTATCGGCTCGCTTCCCCCCTGCCCAAGTTGTTGAATTACTTAACCGAATTTTTTCGGCGTTTGATGAATTGAGTGATTATTATGGATTAGAGAAAATTAAAACAATTGGGGATGCCTATATGGTGGTAGGGGGACTCCCCACTCCTCGCCCCGATCATGCTGAAGCTACGGCGAATATGGCGCTAGATATGCAACAGGTAATTACCAAATTTAATAACCAGAATAATCAAACCTTAAGTATTCGGATTGGGATCAATACCGGACCCGTTGTTGCTGGAGTCATTGGCATCAAAAAGTTTAGTTATGATTTGTGGGGAGATACGGTTAATATCGCTTCACGCATGGAATCCCAAGGGCTTCCTGATAAAATTCAGGTTACTGAGTTTACGTATAAAAAGTTGCAGGATAACTATCTGTTTGAGGAACGAGGCACTATTCAGGTTAAAGGAAAAGGGAAGATGACAACTTATTTTCTTAAGGGGAAGATTCACTAGCCTCAAATCCTTACTGTTCCCCGTTCCCGGTTCACCAACTTTGAGTATATTTACTTAAGTATATCTACTGGCTTAACATAGAACGGATCAACAATCACCGAGAATCATCATCAGTTGCCGATCAGAGCTAAAGATGGCAATAGGAGTGATAAGCTATCTCTATAGAAAAAATTGATCATTATTGCTTTTTCTTAATAAACTAAAAAAAGAACATCTAAGTGGATTGAAATTATAGGGGAAGAACGATGCCAAGAAATCGGGGAAATTCAAAAATGCCGTTAAATCACAAAGACACAGCGGCGTTAGATAAAATCTTTTCAGGATTAGATGGTGAGTTCGTTAATCAAATAGAAACGATTAGTTCTTACTATGCTGTAGCACCCTTAGATCGTTGGGAAGAGAAAGGATGGGTGCGCGGTGGCTGCTTATCGGGTTGTCACAACTCTAAAGTTTGAAGTCCCTTGAAGGTAGAATGTAGGGTTAAAGGCATAAACTCAGTAACAGCACGCCTGCTAACTTAAAGTTCCTAAGATAAAATTTGGGAAAGAGTGCGATGCTAAGGAGCGCATCTTAATCATTTTACTCCTCCCATGCATGATTAACCAGGTTCTCTACGTTTGGCTACGACAGGTGCAAGGCTTACTGGAAACCAGTCTGACATTAATCAGTGAAAACAAGGATATTTTCATCGTCATCCTTGGCGTTGGAATTGTACCTCTAACTGTGCGTTTATTCTGGTGGATGCTCCAGCAACGTCGCCAGCGGCAAATTCTTCCTGACACTTTTCCTTTTGATGTCATAAAACCACAAAGTAAGGTATTGCCAGCTATTCTCGGTGGTGATACGAATGATCCGCTAGCTGATTACAAAATCCCATATCAGGAGCGAATTTCTGGGCGTAGCATTCACGACGAATTGAAACAAAAGCTGGACGAATCGCGCTGGGTTTTGATTCTCGCACCGACTGGAATCGGGAAAACACGGGAAGCGGCAAATTTAGCACAGAGACTGAATACCGAAGGCTGGACAATTCTTCACCTGAAGCGGGGTGAATGGTTGGATGCACTCCCTAGATTTCCAGAGGATAAGATTGGTACGGATAGGAAATTGCTGTTTTTCCTTGATGACTTGAACAGCAAAATTTACGGTGGGCGCATTGAGCAATCCCCAAAAGCCGATGAGCCATTACAACGGTTAAATGTGCCACTACAAGAACGATTAATTCGAGCAATCGAATTTTATGAAAAATCTTGCCGTAAAGAGGATATTCGGGTTATTGCCACGGCTCGTAATGAAAAGGAACGAGAATTTACGGATGAACCAAGTGAGTGGGAAAAATTGGAATTTGATAAATATCCAGCGCTGTGGAAACGCTTTGCTATCTATGAATTAACAGAACCCGAAGAATCAGCTATTATTAGCGTTTTGAGAGAGGCTGTTTCCCAGGCAAAGATTGAAGCAAACCCTGATGATTATGCCTGTCTCGCCCAGAGAAATGACCATACTTTTAGAAATATTGTCGAGAATCTTCGCAGCGCGAAAAATAATCGCCAGTCTTTGACAAGAGATACCTTCCGCGACACACTGAAAGGAACTTGGGAAAAACGGTATCAAGAGGTAGTTAAGAAATATCCTATTGCTCCCTACATTTACGATGCAGTGGAATTGCTGGAGATGGTGGGCATTTCGCTTTACCCCTTTACTGTAAAGCCGACAGCCCTGCTGATTGCAGATGGAAATTTGCTACAGCGCTTACAGCATTGGAGGAAAATTCGCCATGCTTGGAACTATCTGATAAGTAAAGAACATATTCTCGAACCGCGTGATGGACAAATTGAAGCGAAGGGCAGGCGTGTGGAATCGATACAATATATTTCACCTTTGTCTAGCCTTGTCTTACAACTGGCTACTAAACACTCCAAAAAAATGCTAGTTTCAAGTCTTATTTTTGGTTTTAATGCTATAAAATTAGGATACTCTAAAGAAGGTATTATTAGCATAAATAAAACTCTTGAAACAACCCAGAAGCTATGCAAATCTAACTTTGGTAAAGAATATGTGCTGGAGAACTTAGAAGGCTATGCTTATTTGGGTAAGGGTTATGCACTGCACAAGTTGGGAAACCTCAAAGAAGCGATCACTAACTACGATAAAGGTCTTGAATTAAAACCGAATAACTATGAAGCTTGGAGCAATCGGGGTAGTGCGCTACGAGATTTAGGACACAATAAAGAAGCAATTATTAGCCACGACAAAGCTATACAAATCAAATCTAACTACTACCAAGCTTGGCATAATAGAGGTATTGCGCTGTTGAACTTGAGACTTCTGGAGGAAGCAATCGTCAGCTTTGATAAGGCTATACAAATAAAGCCGGACTTCCACGAAGCCTGGAATAACCGGGGCGTTGTATTGTTGAAGTTGAGACTTCTGGAGGAAGCAATCGTCAGCTTTGATAAGGCTATACAAATAAAGCCAGACTTCCACGAAGCCTGGAATAACCGAGGTGATGCGCTGTTAAACTTGAGACGTCTAGATGAATCTCTCGCCTGCTTTGATAAAGCTCTGGAATTAAAACCAGACTCCTGGGAAGCGTTGAACAACAGGGGAACTGTACTGCTAAAGTTGAAAAACTTAGATAAAGCACTCACTTGTTTCAATAAAGCCATACAAATCCAACCCAATCTCCACCAAGCCTGGAATAATCGTAGCATTGTGTTACGGAAATTAGGACAGTTCAAGGAAGCTATTACTAGCTGTAACAAGGCTCTGGAAATCCAGCCTACCTATTACGAAGCCTCGTACAATAAAGGAATTGCACTAGCGATGTCAGGATACCTCAAACAAGCTATTATATCCTTTGATAAAGCCACACAAATAAAACAGGATTTCCATGATAACTGGTACATCAGAGGTCTTGCGTTTTATGATTTGGGACGGTTGGAAGAAGCGATCACTAGCTTTGAAGAAGCTACAAAAATTAAACCGAATAATGCCGATAATTTTTATAGCAAAGCTTGCTGTTATGCGTTGCAAAATAAAATTGACCTAGCCGTTGAAAGCTTGAAACAAGCCATTAAGCTGAATCCTGAAGAGTATCGAGAGATTGCCAAAACCGATTCAGCTTTTGATAATCTTCGAGGAGATAATCAGTTTCAGGCTTTGATTCAAGGTGACATCAATTGACTAAACCGATGAATAAGCAAGAGGATATTGCATTTTCGCAGAATTCTAGTGGGGGCGAGTTGTGTCCTCAAGTTATCAATTAATTTTATGGCATCTGTGTCTAAACCTGTCCCGACACACCCGACAACCAACTTTTAAAACAGCTTTTTAGTTAAATTTTATACAATTCACAACTATATTGACAAAAGACGCAATCTATGAGTGCATCTCTAGTCAGAATCCCGGATCAGACAATCTCCGTAAAATGACGGATGTATTTATGTAAAGCTTCTGTAATATTTATTCGTAACAGCCCCATTTAGAAATTGATTCAGGATTAAACTATGGCAAAACAGACACAAACTCGTATATACCCCAGAGTTCCGCTAACCTCAGCCGATCGCGACGCCTTAGACAAACTCTTTCAGGGCGTACAGGTTGAGGATTTGCGTCAGCTTGAGCAAATGACATCCTACTATTCCATCACTCCGCTTGAACCCTGGGAAGAACAAGGCTGGGTCATAAATAGCTCCCTATCTATCCCCAGGGAAGCGACGGCATAGTTAACGGGTAGACTGGGTGTATATAAATTACTTCTCCTTTTGGTAGAACTGATCGACTATTTCCTTCCACCAGAGAACAACTCCACAGGATTTCTCCGATAGAGTACGGTTAGGCTCACTCGCCTCTGCTGGAAAATTGTCTAATAATAAACATAAGGGTAACCTTTAATATTGGGCTTTGATTCAATCTGAAACGTTAGAACTACTCGAATGGCAACGCCTGTGCCAACATCTGGCAACCTTCGCCGCCACCAAACTAGGCGCGATCGCGTCTCGCCATCTCCATCCTCCCGCTACTTTGAAAGAAAGTCTGCATCTATTGGCGCAGACAAAAGAAGTCTATCAACTTGAATGCCAGTTAACCAGTGGCTGGACGTTTGAGGGGATTCAGGATATTGGTGATGCGCTAGAACGCGCTGAACGACAAGGGATATTATCCGGGGAAGACTTACTCGCGATCGCAACAACTCTAGCAGGTGTCCGGCGTTTACGGCGTCTCATCGACGATCAAGAGGATATCCCGGTTCTCAACCAACTCGTTGCTGATATCCGTACCTATCCGGAATTAGAACAAGAAATTCACCGTTGTATCGACGAACGCGGGGATGTCACCGATCGCGCGAGTCCGAAACTGGCAGAAATTCGACAGCACAGTAAATCCCTACGCGATCGCATCTATCAAACGCTCCAAAACATTGTACAGCGTCAAGGCGGCGCTCTCCAGCAACCCTTAATCACCCAACGGGGCGATCGCTTTGTTCTCCCGGTGAAAGCTCCCCAGAAAGACTCGGTTTCGGGTATCGTTCATGACGCTTCCAGTACGGGTGCTACGCTGTACATCGAACCTCATGCGATCGTCGGGTTGGGAAATCAACTCAAAACCTATCAACGTCGGGAACAAGCCGAAGCCGAAGCCGTGCGCCGGGTGTTAACCGAACAAGTCGCCGCCGTTAAGCTAGATCTCGAACAGGTATTAGCCGTCGCCACTCGGTTAGATTTAGCCACAGCCAAAGCCCGATATAGCCTCTGGTTACAGGCAAATCCGCCGCGCTTCATTGATCCGAATCAACGAGAATCGATTACCCTGCGCCAGCTACGACATCCCCTCCTAGTCTGGCAGCATCAGCATGAAGAAGATGCCCCAGTTGTACCCATTACCATCCAGATTCAGCCCCATATAAAAGTTGTGGCGATTACCGGTCCGAATACAGGCGGTAAAACCGTTACTTTAAAGACATTAGGGTTAGCCGCACTCATGGCAAAAGTGGGGTTATTTGTCCCCGCCAAAGAACCCGTAGAACTGCCGTGGTTTGAGCAAATTCTGGCAGATATTGGTGATGAACAGTCTTTAGAGCAAAGTTTATCTACCTTTTCCGGTCATATTCGCCGGATTAGTCGGATTTTAGAGGAATTAGAAAATTGTAGAGACGTTGCATGCAACGTCTCTACAGATGGGGAAGAAGATGATCTAGCACAACGGGAACCAGACACCCCACATCCTACATCCGCCCTAGTCTTACTGGATGAAATTGGTGCGGGAACTGATCCAGCCGAAGGAAGTGCCTTAGCGATCGCACTCCTGAACTATCTGGCGGATCATGCTCAGCTTACTGTAGCCACGACGCACTATGGTGAACTTAAGGCACTGAAATATCAAGATGAACGATTTGAAAACGCCTCGGTTGAGTTTAATGATGTCACCCTTTCCCCCACCTATCGCCTACTCTGGGGAATTCCGGGTCGATCCAATGCGTTAACGATTGCCGAACGGTTAGGATTAAAATCAGATGTGGTATCCCTTGCCCAAACCTTAGTGGGGGGTAGTTCGGAAGACGTAAACCAGGTGATTTCTGGACTCGAAGCCCAACGACGGGATCAGGAAACCAAAGCCCAAGAAGCCAACCAACTCCTCCAACAAACCGAACGTTTGCATCAAGAAGTCTCCAGTAAAGCTAAACTCTTGCAGGAGAGAGAACGGGAATTGAAACTATCCCAAGAACAGGCGGTACAAGAGGCGATCGTGCAAGCCAAAGCAGAAATTGCCCAGGTGATTCGCAAATTGCAGCAGGGACCCCAAATCGCTCAAAATGCCAAAAAAGCCACCGATGCGCTAAAGGAAATTGAGCAGCGTCACATCCCCAAACCCCCGGCTAAAGCAAAACCCGCCTTTCAACCCAAAGTGGGCGATCGCATCCGCATCCCTCGCCTGAATCAAACGGCGGAAGTCTTGACGCCTGCGGATGAAGATGGGGAACTCACCGTGCGTTTTGGCTTAATGAAGATGACGGTATCTTTAGCGGATATAGAATCCCTAGAGGGTCAAAAGGCGCATATCCCCGTCAAATCTAAACCCGCATCCACCCCAGCACCCGCCGCCGCATCGCCACCGACTCCCCCGATTCGCACCGAGAAAAATACAATTGATTTACGCGGATCGCGTGTTGCTGATGCTGAAGTCGAGTTAGAACAAGCCATTTCCAAAGCGATCGCCTCTGGGGTATTGTGGATTATTCATGGTAAAGGAACTGGAAAATTAAGGGCTGGAGTCCATGAATTCTTAGAACGCCATCCCCTGGTTGATCGGTTTGAATTAGCCAAGCAAGCCGAAGGCGGATCAGGGGTAACAGTAGCTTACCTGAAATAGCTAGATCAGATCACGATAGTATCGTATCTCTACTCAATCAATTATCCCTCAGTAGGGGTACGGCATTGCCGTACCCTATTATCACCATCGTATTGGCGTGGCACACTTAATTTGATAAATTGCCTCATACCCAAAACCTGTAGGGGCGCACAGACGTGCGCCCAATTCAATGGTCAAATCTATTTCGCCATTTTATCGCGCTTCGCGCTGGTCTAGTTATGGCTTGCTGCACAACTCCAAAACCCTTATCTATCAAGGCTTTGAGTAGCATGGACATTGGCTCATTTTCAAGAACATAAGGTAAAACCCTTTCATACCCTTGCACCGCTATCAGGGAAAATGTATCATTGCTCCCCCTGCTCCCTACCCCACCACAAGACTTATTCAGCAGACCCTAGTTACACTTTGTTTGTACAAACACTCCATCAGGACTCAGTTTCAGGTACGGGAGTTGTAAATACACGCCTAGCCACTTGCTATAACTAGATCATGTCAGTGGGTTAAAGACTCAGCCAACCTTTAATTTTTCACAGAATTTTCCCTTAACAGGGGGGTGAAACTATTGCCTATTGCCTATTGCCTCTCCCCACCACAAGACTTGTTCAGAATCCCCTAATTATTTACTCGATTTAGACCCAAAAAAATGACCCAATTATTCGATGCCTTCATCTCCTACGGACGCGCAGATAGTAAGGCATTTGCCCAACAACTGCAAGCTCGTTTAGACGAAGCCGGATTTAAAGTCTGGTTTGACTTCAATGATATACCCTTAGCCGTCGATTTCCAGAATCAAATTGATGATGGCATTGAAAAAGCCAGTCACTTCCTATTTATTATTGCCCCTCATTCCGTAAATTCGCCCTATTGTCTCAAGGAAATTGAACTCGCAATTAAGCTGAATAAACGGATTATTCCCCTGTTACACGTCATGGAAATTAGCCAGGAAACCTGGCAGCAAAGAAACCCCAATGGCACAGAATCCGAATGGGAAGCTTATCAAGCAAAGGGATTACATGAAAGCTATCAGAATATGCACCCGACAATTCGTAAACTCAACTGGGTGTATTTCCAAGACGGAATCAACGATTTTGATAAATCCTTAGCCGATTTAATTAATTTACTCCACTCCCATCAGGATTATGTAGACAAGCATACCCGGTTTTTAGTCCAAGCCCTAGAATGGGAACGAAATCAAAAACAAACCAAGTGCCTGCTTATTGGGGAAGAAAAACAGCAAGCCGAAGCTTGGCTGAGCATACGGTTTAAACACGAGCAATCGCCTTGTATCCCTACTGATTTGCATTGCGAATATATTACCGAAAGTATCAAGAATGCCAATAACTTGATGACTCAGGTGTTTATCTCCTACACCGATGAGGATAGGACAACAATGGAGACAATTCGCAATAGCTTGAGGCGGGAAAGTCTTACAGTTTGGACGAATACGACAGATATTCAAACGGGAGAAGTGTTTGAGGAGGCAATTAAGCGAGGAATTGAACAGGCAGATAATGTGGTTTATCTGCTCTCGCCTGACTCAGTAAATTCAGATTATGCTCAGCGTGAACTCGACTATGCTGTATCGCTGAATAAACGGATTATTCCTTTGTTAGTGCGAGAAACACCACCGGAACAGATACCGTTAGTGCTGCGGGATTTACAGTATATTGATCTGACAGACAATGTAAAGGAAGAAGATTATTATCTGGATGAAAGCCAACTGTTGAAGATTGTGCATCAGGATGCGGCTTACTATAACGAGCATAAAATATTACTGACTAAAGCCCTGAAGTGGAAACAGCAGCATGAGAATCCCAGCATTCTGTTGCGGGGGTATAACTTACGCAGTGCAGAAACCTGGTTGAAAGTGGCAAACAAGAGAACCCTGAATCCACCAACACCGTTAATTGAAGAGTTTATTGATGAAAGTTTACGACAACCGCCAGCTATATCTCTAGATGTATTTATTTCCTATTCCCGTACCGATGCCGATTTTGCCAGAAAACTGAATGATGAACTACAACTACAGGGGAAACGGACGTGGTTTGACCAGGAAAGTATTGCATCGGGGGCGGATTTTGCTCAGGAGATTCATGGCGGTATTAAAGCCTGTGATAATTTCTTATTTATTCTCTCCCCTCGTTCCGTGAATTCACCCTATTGTGCGGCGGAGGTGGAGTATGCGGCTTCTTTGAATAAGCGCTTTGTCACCGTGCTGCATCAGCCCGTAAATTCAGATGAACTGCATCCAGAGTTAGGGAAAGTGCAGTGGATTGATTTTAATCAGAATCAGCAAGAGTTTCAGGTCAATTTTCGACAATTAGTCAGAACCCTGGATACTGACCGAGAACATTTACACCATCATACCAAATGGTCACAACGAGCGATTGAATGGCAGGAGAAAGGAAAGAATCCTGACTTGCTGTTGCGGGGGAGTGAATTGGCAGTCGCTCAGGCATGGTTGCAGGAGACTCAAGGGCAGAAGAAACAGCCCACCGCGACGGAGTTACAGAAGGCATATATTGGCAAAAGTGGCGGGCATAAGCGTAGAAATCGGCTGGTGTTAACCGGGGCAGTTGTTGGTGTAATCGGGCTAGTGACGGCTTTTTGGTTGAGGGCGGAAAGGATTGCTACTCTGGCGAAGCTGGGGGAGAATGCGGCTCGCGCTCAGTTGTTGATGCCCATTGAGCCAGTAGAAGCACTCACTTTAGCAATTCAGGCAACTGGTAAGAGCCAATCCTGGTTATTTACACCAAAGAACGTTCTCCCTCAAGTGCAGTCTAGTTTACGGGATGCCATCGGCAATGTCAGAGAACGGAATCAGCTCAGAGGACATCAGGCTGAGGTCATCTCAGTAGCATTTAGCCCGGATGGTCAAACCATTGTCAGTGGCAGTGCTGACGGGACAATACGCCTGTGGGACACAGCAGGCAACCCCATTAGTCCACCCTTTCAAGGACATCAGGATTGGGTCACCTCAGTGGCATTTAGCCCGGATGGTCAAACCATTGTCAGTGGCAGTTTTGACAAAACAATACGCCTGTGGGACACAGCAGGCAACCCCATTGGTCAACCCTTTCAAGGACATCAGGATACGGTCACCTCAGTGGCATTTAGCCGGGATGGCAAAACCATTGTCAGTGGAAGTGTTGACCGTACAATACGCCTGTGGGACACAGCAGGCAACCCCATTGGTCAACCCTTTCAAGGACATCAGAATACGGTCTACTCAGTGGCATTTAGCCGGGATGGCAAAACCATTGTCAGTGGAAGTGTTGACGGGACAATACGCCTGTGGGACACAGCAGGCAACCCCATTGGTCAACCCTTTCGAGCACATCAGCATGGGGTCATGTCAGTGGCATTTAGCCCGGATGGCAAAACCATTGTCAGTAGCAGTTTTGACGGGACAATACGTCTGCGGGACACAGCAGGCAAACCCCTTGGTAAACCCTTTCGAGCACATCAGGCTGATGTCACCTCAGTGGCATTTAGCCCGGATGGTCAAACTATTGTCAGTGGCAGTTTTGACGGGACAATACGCCTGTGGAGCACAGCAGGCAAACCCATTGGTCAACCCTTTAAAGGACATCAGGCTGATGTCAACTCAGTGGCATTTAGCCCGGATGGCAAAACCATTGTCAGTGGCAGTGATGACAAAACAATACGCCTGTGGGACATAGAAGGCAACCCCATTGGTCAACCCTTTCAAGGACATCAGGATACGGTCACCTCAGTGGCATTTAGCCCGGATGGTCAAACCATTGTCAGTGGCAGTTTTGACGGGACAATACGCCTGTGGGACACAGCAGGCAACCCCATTGGTCAACCCTTTCAAACACATCAGGCTCAGGTCATCTCAGTGGCATTTAGCCCGGATGGTCAAACCATTGTTAGTGGCAGTAGTGACGAAACAATACGCCTGTGGCGCGGTGGCAATTGGCAGGATTGGCTCAAGGTGGCGTGCAATAATTTAATCAATCATCCCATCTTCGTCGCTCCGGAAACGCTGCTTGACGAGGAATCAGAAAAGTTTAACTGGGCTAAAAATGCTCGGAAAATCTGTCAAACCTCGGTCTGGAACCAAACGGAAAATGCCCAATTTTTGGTCAACCAAGGTCGAGCCATGGCACGAGAGGGGGATAGAGAAGGCGCTAATACTAAGTTCCAACAAGCCCAGAAATTAGCTCCCAAGATTAATATTCCCACCTCAGAACAACTTGGATGGTGGGTGGCTGAGGGTTTGGTCAACAAAGGCGAGAAGCTAGCTAAAGAGAAGAAGTTCAAAGAAGCGCTGGTTGCCTACAATAAAGCACAAAAGTTAGATCCAACCGTGGAAATTTCTGCTGAATCTTGGAATACCCTTTGTTGGGATGGGAGTCTGCACCAAGAGGCGGCTACAGTTATGGATGCTTGTGAAAAGGCTGTAGCACTTGCGCCTGAAAATGGATACTTTCGGGATAATCGTGGGCTTGCCAGGGCGCTGACGGGGGATAAACAAGGAGCGATTGAAGATTTTCAGGCATCTATAGAGTGGGCAGAGTGGGCTGATTCGGAGATTTATGAGGAGGATATAAAAAAACGGCAAGGCTGGATTGATGCCCTCAAGGCAGGGAAGAATCCTTTCACGCCGGAGGAAATTGAGAAATAGTTAAGGTAGTTACCAATCCGTATCCGAGTTAGCTACTCCCGTTATAACCCAGTCCGCGCAGGCGGACTTTGTTTGTGTAGCAGCGATTTCAATCGCCTCCTCAAAAGGGGATTCTGCTCCTCAATTCTGCGCCAAGGAAACTTAGGGTACACTCTAAAAGTCGTGTTTCTAGATTCGTAACTACATCCACCCGCCTGATTAAATTTCTTACTCTAACGTTATGCGCTCTACCCTAAAGACGCCAACATCGTCTCACGCTTGGCAGGATTTGCCCTTGGCTCAAGCGCCAGACTCTCTGCAACTGGATAATATTAAAACCCAGTTAGATTTAATCTTGCTGGCGCTGGAAGCCTTGGCGGGGATTGGTTCTGAAGCCATGCTGCAAGCGGCGGCTGACTTGAATTTAGAGTCAGTGGTGTCCGATCGCGTCGGGTTATGGCGTCTGCGTCAGTCTAACCCCCAGCGTAAAAGTTCCGGGGGGCGCAAAAAGTTGGATGTGGAAGAAGCGCGATCGCTGGTTTTGATTATTTGCCATTTAGCTAAACAGCATCAGGAACTCATCCGTCGGGCTGTAACCCTATTAGAACAAATGACCGAACAAAATAGTGAGCCCCATCGTACTGCTTTGTTAGGCGATTATCTGGATACATTTATTAACACCTATCAGGAACGGATGGAGCAAGGAGACGAGGTATCCATGGATGTACTCAATCAACTGGCATTCAAATTACTCATTGATTTACTCTTCTACAGTGATTCTCATGGTCATCGGCGTCTCTGGTTAGCCTTATTGGGTTCAGCGTCTGCGTAGGGGCGGGTTTAGGGACTAATATTTATCGCTCTCCTTAGCTTGGCTGCAAAACCCGCCCTTTCTTTAATGGCAAGAATTATTTGACAAATGACCAATTACTATGCCCTTATCTAGCTCAGTTCTACGCCGCTATACGCCACCCACCTGCACTCTGGAAATCGTGGCAAAAACGTCACCCCTGTCGCGTTGGGTGGGGAAGTCTGTTGTTAAAGACTTACGGTTTGAATTACATTTTGATGATCCGCGACAGCCTGACGAAAAGCTAGTGACGATAAAAGGCGATCGCACAGAACTGGATGTCTTATATGAGGCAGTAAGTCACTACGTCCAAAACTTCCTCAACACCTCTCCCCAACCCTTATCCTGGACTAATCTAACCTCTTCTGTACAACCTGATAATCCAAGTGAATTTGAATCTAATATCCCAGAACCCGCCTCTCCTATTTCATTAGTTACCTCTGATCAACCCCAAGACAATCAAGAGTCGAAGCTACCATCCACAAAATTACAACCTTTAAAACAGTGGGCAATTCCATTAGGTATTACGCTACAACCCAAAGGGTTAGTCACCCATGAATTAATTCTGGGTCAACTCGCAAACGAAGACTCTGGATCAGTTGTTTACTTAAGTGTCCTCCAACTGTTCGACTTAGCCACCGCTTTAGATGATTATGTCGCAGAAATTTTAGCCTTACCCAATCTGAATCGCGCTGGTAAAGCCAAAGTTTTACCCCTGTGGACAAAAGCCGCCGCCGCCGTTGTGTTAGCCGTAGGAGTAACGACGGCGGGTGTGAGATGGTTCAATCAATCCCAATTAACTCAGGAAACCGCAAGCCTCAGTTCAGCCTCAGATTCAGCCGAAGAAGTTCCCTCCAACCTGGCTCAAGAACTGCCCACACCAACACCATCCCCCTTACCTTCGCC
Organism: Coleofasciculus sp. A1-SPW-01; assembly: GCF_040217205.1. NCBI lineage: Bacteria > Bacillati > Cyanobacteriota > Cyanophyceae > Coleofasciculales > Coleofasciculaceae > Coleofasciculus > Coleofasciculus sp. A1-SPW-01. Next base: position 49,363 of record NZ_JAVJNP010000090.1, read on the forward strand.
ACCTTCGCCAATTCCGACGCCAACGGTACCACCCTCGTTAGCCAACGCGCCCACAGTACCTCCCCCCAAACCCGTTAAACCCCCAGCACCATCAACTCGGAGTTCGTCACCCGCACCCGCACCCCAGCGCCCTCCGGCTCAACCTGCGCCAAGTACACCAGCCTCTCCGTCAACTTCACTCCCTACCCAGCCTAGTCGCCCTCCAGCGCCGCCTCCTAGCACTACCCAAGGTTCATCTCGTCCTCAAGCGCAAACAACACCCCCACCTCTACCCATATTTCCTCCTCTCGATGTCACTCCGGCTACACCTGAACGCCCAGAATCGACAAATCGTCTGCCCGTTATCACCCGTCGTCCTTCTCCCTCAACAGATACAGAGCCAAACACGTTGGGTAATAATGATGCAGCCACAGGTAGACTCTTTGATACGATTCCCCAAGTCGCACAGGCGAGAAACTATCTGCAACAGCGATGGCAACCGCCAGAGGACTTGACAAAAGTGCTAGAGTATCAGCTATTTATTGCGCCAGATGGTTCCATTGAACGGATTATTCCTCTGGGACAAGCCTCACAAGTTCACATTGAAAAAACTGGTATTCCGTTAGTAGGTAAACCCTTTGTTTCACCCATTCAAGGAGACAAGAATCCCACAATTCGGGTTGTCCTGAATCCGGATGGTCAAGTTGAGACATTTTTGGAGGAGATGCAATGAAAGAATGGATTGGGGGAAAACCAACTTTACCCCCACCGGAAGAATCGCGATCGCCCATCAAGGCGTATACTATTGGGAATTGGGAAGTGGAAGACCCTAAACCGGAGAATTCCCTGATTCCCATTGCCCACTACCTAAACTACAATGCGCGTTTTACTCCTCTATCCCCAGTTTCCCAAATCCTTCTGGTCTTTTGACAAAGCCATCGAACTGGTTGGACGCAAGGTAACTCTGCCACCCTTGGGTATGATTACAGTGGCAGCGATCTTGCCTCAGACGTGGGAATTTCGTTTGGTAGACCGGAATGCAAGGTTAGAAACTCAAGCCGATTGGGATTGGGCAGATTTAGTCATTGTCTCCGGGATGATTGTGCAGAAACCTGATTTGCTGCACATCATTCGTGAAGCCAAGCGGCGCGGGAAGACAGTTGCAGCCGGAGGTCCCTATTTTACCTCTGTACCCGAGACAGCATTACAAGCGGGGGTCGATTTTCTAATTTTGGATGAGGGAGAAATTACCTTACCCAAATTTGTCGAAGCGCTAGAACGAGGAGAAACCTCTGGTGTACTCCGTTCTGATGGAGAAAAGCCGGATGTCACCAATACCCCGATTCCTCGCTATGACTTACTGAATTTAAGTGACTACAGTGATATGTCGGTACAGTTTTCTAGAGGCTGTCCGTTTCAGTGTGAGTTTTGTGACATTATTGTCCTGTATGGGCGCAAGCCGCGCACGAAAAGCCCAGAACAACTACTCGCCGAATTACAACGACTCTATGACTTGGGGTGGCGGCGTTCGATTTTCCTAGTGGATGATAATTTTATTGGCAATAAGCGGAACGTCAAGCTATTACTGCGAGAAATGGGTCCCTGGATGGCGGAACGCGGCTATCCGTTCCGCTTAAGCACAGAAGCTTCCGTCGATTTGGCACAGGATCAGGAATTGCTGAATCTGATGATAGCGGCTAACTTTACGGGTGTGTTTTTGGGAATTGAAACACCGGATACGGAGAGTTTATCCCTGACTCAAAAATTCCAGAATACTCGCAACTCCCTGATGGAAGCCGTACAAACAATAAATAAGACTGGACTGCGGGTGATGGCAGGCTTTATTATTGGCTTTGATGGGGAAAAACCCGGAGCAGGCGATCGCATCATCGAGTTTGTAGAAGCCACAGCCATTCCTCAAGCTATGGTGAGTATGCTTCAGGCTCTGCCCAATACAGCTTTATGGCATCGACTCAAGCGAGAGGAGCGTCTGTTAGAAGAAGATAAGGAAGCCAATATTCACCAAGGAACCCTAATTAATTTTATCCCCACTCGTCCTGTAGAAGAACTCGCTCGCGAATATGTCAGTTGTTTCTGGGAATTGTACGAACCGCACCGCTATTTGGGGCGAGTGCATCGCCATTTCCTCCAGATGCAACCCACGCCGCATAAACGTAAATTTAAGATACCAGACTGGATGACTCTGCGGGCGCTATTAATTATTATGTGGCGACAGGGAGTCAAGCGTTACACTCGGTTCCAGTTTTGGCGTCAATTATTCTCGATTTTGCGGAAAAATCCCCGCATTTTTGAGCGTTATATCGTCAATTGCGCTCATCTAGAACATTTTCTGGAGTACCGTCAAATTGTTCGGGATAATATTGAAGCACAATTAGCGGAGTATTTAGCCGAAAAAGCCAAGCTTTCTGCTGAAGTGAAACAAAAAGAATTAGTCAGCTAGATTAATTACTGGCGTGGTATAGCTAAAATTGTAGATTAGATTTGGCGATTGAATCGGGCGCACGTCTGTCATTGGTGTCAACTAAACCCCTCACCCCCAGCCCCTCTCCCATGCGGGGGAGAGGGGAGCAACTGATGTCCTAAAGTATCCCCGTAATTCTATACATGAAAATTTGCTTACCCGTACATAGTGCAAATGGTATCAGTTCAACCCAGCTTAGGTGAAATTGAACACCTAGACTCTAAATTATTAAAACACTTCGATGGCAAGTTAATTGTCGATGATCAGCTTAATCGTTCATTGGTTAGTTATCAAGCCAATAAAACTCGCGCCATATATCGTTGGTACAAATATAAAGAAGCGTTTTCTGCTGCTTTAGTGGACTATCTATTGCAGCGTTATGGGATTACTAACAGTACAATATTAGATCCATTCGCTGGGAGTGGTACAGCCCTATTTGTCGCGAGTGAAATAGGCATCAATGCCCAAGGCATTGAATTACTGCCGATTGGTCAGGAAATCATTACAATTCGGAAACTATTAGCCTCAGAAATTACCACTGATGATATCGCTATTTTAACCCATTGGTCAACGACACGACCTTGGGAAAACGTTAAGAATATTTGTTCTCTTCCCGAACTACGAATTACTAAAGGAGCTTATCCCGAAGCAACTCGAAACGCGATTGAACAATACATGAGCGCATGGCAAGGTGAGAATAAACGAGTTCAGGCTATTTTACGCTTTGCCTTACTTTGTATTTTAGAATCCGTGAGTTACACGCGCAAGGATGGTCAATATTTGCGCTGGGATTATCGCTCAAACCGAAAAGCCGGAAAGAAGGTTTTTAATAAAGGAAAAATTCTCAGTTTTGCTGAAGCAATTTGCAGTAAACTTGATCAAATTGTGGCTGACTTGCAGCCTCAACATGAACAGCTTGAACTTTTTTCGGTAGAACAGAAACGAGGTGAGATTAAGCTTGATAAGGGTTCGTGTCTAGATTTAATGCCAACCTTACCGGATAGTTCCTACCATGCCATTGTCACATCACCGCCCTATTGTAATCGCTATGATTATACCAGAACCTATGCCTTAGAATTAGCATTGTTGGGAATCAATCAGCAAGAATTAGTCAACTTAAGGCAACAAATGCTAAGTTGTACTGTGGAAAATCGCCCCAAAGATTTACTTCAGATAAACCCTCACTGGAAATCCGCGATCGCGGCGGCGGATCAACAGGAATTATTACAAGCTATCCTGAACTATTTAGATAACCAGAAAGCCCAAGGGATTTTAAATAACAAAGGAATTCCGCGTATGGTTCGCGGTTACTTCTATGAAATGGCTTGTACAATCGCTGAATGTGCGCGAGTGTTGCAATCCAATGCTCCCTTGATCATGGTAAATGATAATGTTCGTTATGCTGGAGCGAGTATTTCCGTAGATCTTATTCTTTCAGACTTAGCCGAAAAATTGGGCTTTTTTGTGGAAACTATCCTCGTGTTACCCAATGGTAAAGGTAATAGTAGTCAACAAATGGGCGCTCATGGGCGAGAACCGTTGCGGAAATGTATTTATGTGTGGAGAAAACGCTGATGACAACGGATAAGCCCTATTATCAGCATTTGAATGCCAGTAATGATTTAGTGACTCCTTATGCAGCAGTAAGAGCCGGTTTTGTCGCTTTAGCTTTAGAGAAGAATAGACGTGCTACACCGTTTGTTGAGCAAGCAAGAGTTTTAAAAGCGGCTGCATCTAGAATCAAAACCCCTATGGAATTGGTTGATCTTGAGGACATACAACCAGCCCTATTAACAGCAGCAGGGGTTTCGGATAAAGCAGCGAGATATCTAGATATTCACGATAAAATAGCAGCGATTCGGGGATTGATTGAAAATTTTCTTGAGCCAGCAGGCGCAAAGTTCATTGAAGAATTAGTCTTTCGATTTCTGCTCATACGAGGAGATACCCTAGGCGGTTCAATGCGAAATGTTGGTGGAGTCTTAGCACAACGTAAGTTAACACGAATGCTGCTATCTACTTTGACAGTTGCAGGTAAATCTTATCAATGGCTGCATTCAAGCATGAATCGGTGGGCGTCAATGACTGATGAAGACTCAGATATTGAATTGCACTTAAAAGGACTAAGCTGGAAAAGTAATGAGCAAAACAGCTCGTTCAACACTACAGCGCATCAATCAAGCATTTATGACTCATGGACTAAAACCGCATACCTTCTTTTGAAATCTGAGAAAAAAACCCAACTCATAAAAGATTTTGTTGGGTAACGCTTACACTCTACCCAACCTACTATTCCCAACTTAATCCAGTAGACGGATTGCCAGATAGCGAAACTCCTGCAATGATTAAATTATTTCTTATATTAAATACAGTATCCTTCAGTTGAGGGATTAGAGTACCACTGACCTGACTCCTAGACTAACCTCTGTTCCAAGCCTATCGGTATAAACTATGTTCTCCTTAACTCAAAACAGCTCACGACAACGCGAAATTCTAGAAGTCGTCTTCCGCAATGGTTGGGAGTACATGCGAAGACTGCTGACGGGTAGCAAGGCTGACAAACCACAATTGCCTCCCCCAGAGGTGCTGCGTAACGTGCTAACAGAATTGGGACCGGTTTATGTGAAGCTGGGACAGTTGCTGAGTACTCGTCCCGATTTGTTACCCGCCGATTACATTAATGCTCTCTCGGAACTCCAAGCTAGAGTACCCCCTGTGGCGTGGAGTGAGGTTGAAGTGTTGCTGCGAAAACAACTACGACAACCCTTAGAAGAAACCTTTGCCAAAATTGATCCCAGAGCCGTTGCTGCTGGTTCTATTGCCCAAACCCATCGAGCTACCTTAAAAAATGGTCAGGAGGTAGCGCTGAAAGTTCAGCGTCCAGGAATTGATAAGGTTGTTCCTCAGGATATCGCGATAATTAAAAGTTTAGCCGATTTAGTCTCGCGCACCGATTTTGGACAAGACTATGATGTGGTGGCTTTGGCGGAGGAGTTTGCCAACGCCCTGGAAGCCGAACTCGATTTTACCAAAGAAGCCAGCTATACTGACCAATTACGGCGCAATCTTTCCAGAAGTCGCTGGTTTGACCCAACGCAAATCATGGTTCCCGCTATTTATTGGGAATTGACGACGGAGAAACTGATGGTGATGGAATGGTTAGAGGGTAAACCCATTCTCGAAGCCCAGTTTCCGGTAGAGCAAAATGGCGCGGATAGCAAAACTGAGAAGGAACAGCGCAAAGCAATTACTACGCTGTTATTTCGTGCTTTTTTTCAGCAACTCTATGTGGATGGTTTTTTCCATGCTGATCCTCATCCGGGCAACTTATTCTACCTCCAGGATGGTCGCGTGGCGCTTTTGGACTGCGGAATGGTTGGGCGTTTAGACCCACGTACCCAACAAATTTTAACCGAAATGTTACTCGCGATCGTGGATTTAGATGCTCAACGCTGCGCCCAGTTAACGCTGCAACTATCTGAGTCAGGTCAACCCGTTATCTTATCACGGTTGGAAAATGACTACGATCGCATGTTGAGAAAATACTACAACCTCAGCATCTCACAAATCAACTTCAGTGAGATCTTTTATGAAATCTTGGAACTTGCCCGAAATAACCGAGTCCGCTTACCCAGCAATATGGGATTATACTCCAAGTGTCTCGCCAACCTAGAAGGGGTGGCTCGTACTTTTAATCCAGAGGTGAATCTCCTCGACGAAATCAAACCCCTGATGACCGATTTATTTCGGCGTCAGCTTTTGGGTTCAAATCCCTTGCAAACCTTTCTCAGAACCGCTCTGGATATTAAAAGTCTCTCGCTTCAATCTCCCCGCCAGATGGAGTTACTGCTTGACCGAATAACGTCAGAAACTTTAAAGTGGAATATTACAATTCGAGATATTGACCCTCTGCGCCGCAGTCTTGATGATTCAGCCAATCGGCTTTCATTTAGTATTTTGGTGGGTTCTTTGATTATGGGCGCAGCGATTATCTCGACAGGAGCGCGAACGAGTCAGCTTTCGCTAATAAGTAATATCCTGTTCGGTGTTGCCAGTTTTTTAGGGTTGTGGTTAATTGTCAGCATCCTCAAGTCAGGACGATTGAAGTGAACAGTTAACAGTTAACAGTCAACAGGGAATAGACAAAGAGTAATAAGCTATAGAAAATTTCTCCCCCTGCTCCCCCTGCTCCTGATAACTGATCACTGATCACTGATCACTGATCAGTGATCACTGATCACTGATCACTGATCACTGATAACTCCCCCAGCTTCCCTTAATCCCCCGCCTCCGAAGAGGGTTGAAGTTTCAAGGCTTGTTGGAGTTGGGCAAGTTCATCGCGATGGGCGATAACAGTAACTAAGCTTTGCATATCCGTTTGTGGATTCGGCAAAGGTTCAACTTTTAGGAACACCTGTTCATCGCGTCCCGCACCTTTCCAGTAAAAAATGCCAGCCACAGGAGCCAGAAAAACTAACCCAAGGAAAACCTGGGATAGGTCTGGGTAGAGTACAGAGAGAACTAATGATAGACAAAGAATACCGCAGGCAGCAAGTGCCGTTAAAAAGATAGCTAGAAACCAACTGGGTCGGACAAAACCCTGAAATGTCACTTGACCCGTAGCTGGGTCAACAGCAGCTACCCGGTATGCCCTTTGATCAAAATAGTTCTGCAATCGTTCTAGCAGAGAAGATTCAGGTTCTTGGGCAATGAGTTGAACTTTTTGAGTTCGGTCTTTAACCGAAGCACGGATGAAAAAGAACAAACCTGCTGCTAACAATAGAGTCAGCAGGAATGTGGAAGACAGAATGGGTGTACTCACAGATATTGACCAACAACAGATATTCTTAGCTAACCACCTTAGGAACTAGCTGTTTAATTATGTACCTATGCAGTGTGGCTGAAATCAATACAGCTTCCCTTACTGGTACTTTATTTTTTCTGCCATTCATACTAAGGTGAACCAATGATGATTCAACCGTTGAGCCATAAAAGGATCAACAGCTATCTCTGTCATTGACAATGATAACTCCTAAACGCCAGAAACCCAATCCATGACGGCAGAAGCAGACCATCAGTTTTCCCGACAAACCCGTGTTTGCACCGGACTTGAGTTGGTTTGGGTGGTCACTGATGGTGTAATTCTGCCGAAATGTGCTATATTGCTTGTTTCTCCTGAGTAATATACCTACGCCAAAACCCTGCTAGTTCGCGGGCTTTATCCCGCCAATCGCTAGAGATCTGATACATACGACGGGGGCGTCCTCGTCCTTCCACTTTTTTCCAATACCCAGTAATTGCCCCAGCTTCTTCCAGAAACTTGAGGGCACTGTAAAGAACTGTATCAGACAGTCGATAGGTTGGGTATTCGTGTTCGAGTTGTTGGATCAAGTGAGTGCCATAGGATTCCCCTTCTATGAGGACAGACAACACATAACATACGGCTAATTCCTTGTTGAGATAGTTGGGAGGAGGGTCTTGAAAAAACTGATAGATATCCTCAAATTTCATCTGCATAGTCCGCTGAATATCCCAGTAAGTCAGATTTGCATGGGATAGTTTTCCTAAAACTAACCATGGTTTCAACACCCTGAAAAAGTTCGGTGCAATGTATCGATCAGCAATGAGCAATCTCGGCTTGCTCATTCCTCTGGTACTTTATAACCTCAAAGTATTGAGGTCGTCTAATGCACTCGTTAGTTTGGTTACGGCAGATGCAACAGCACTGAATAATCTCCATCAATTTTAGCTAAGTCATGGAGTATTTTTCCAAAAACATCGAGGCTTCCAAGTCCAGATCCAGGGAAAATCGTCCCCTTAGTGTGCAACCTGAGTGCGTGATCGCATTGCTAGTATTAATAATTTCTACTAGCTTATTGAGCAATAGTCCGCAATATTTTGTTTTCAATTCCTTAACGTTTTCCCTAAGGGGGTTTCAGACCGTCTATTGGTCACGACTTGGAGATGCTACCCTATTTCCGGAGGGGTCTGGAAAACGTTAGTTAAACACCCAGTTCTGGATTCGTCTGCCAAACTTCTTTAATAATCTTACCTGTTTGATCGAAGTCAGCCTGGTAAGACATTGACCAAACCACCATCAGTCCCTGATCAGATTTGGCGGTGATCTGAATTTGAGCTTTAACCGTGCGATCGCGTCGTTGTTGCTCCAGTACCTGAAAGTCTTTGATATCATACTGGCGGAAAAAGTCCTGCCAAGCTGAGTAGATGGAGAACCCCTGATAGGTCTCATTCACATCAGGTACATTGTAGGAGCGCTTAAGAACGGCATGATCACTGTAGCCATAGATTAACAGATCAGGATTAGCTGTTGCGATCGCCTGCCAGTGTTGTTGAGCTGCAGATAGGGGATTCGTGCTGACCTGATTTTTGTACAACGACAAACTCCAGACTAAAGCGATGGCATAGATAGCGTAGGATAAACGTTGTTTCCAATTCGGTTCCATACGCTTCCTCCATGAGCTAACGTGACGATCAGGTTCCCACCGTAGGGCTAAAGCTTGGCTTTGGCTTTATACCTGACCTAACAGACGCACAATCCCCATTAAAAGTTCACTGAGGAATAAGCTAAAGATTATCAAACATAAATGATAAATTATGAAAATTTATAATGAGTGGCAAAGATTCGTCGGAGTTAGCGTTTGGCTTGCACAAACAACAGTTTTCTAGTTCTCCTGGTTAAATATGAAATAGGTGTCACTCACGGATTCGAGTCCCAATGCGAGAATTGCCCGATACGTCCTCACTACCCACCCCCCTCCAGCGCATCGCCTTGGTGCTGCGTACCTTTGGCAGAATTGCTTTGTGGATACAATTAGTCCTCGGAGTTGTGTCGCTGGGGATCTTGCTCACCGGAATCGCGGGTCGTACCATTGGACCGACAGACGAGAAACAAGGTGTTGGGTTTGGCATATTTTTAGCTATTTGTGGGTTAGTCACGTTAGGTGTGGGTGTCTACATCGCATGGCGCTATACTCGCATTTCCCAACAGTTACTCGTTGGCAATACAGAAACACGACCCAGCAAAGCCGATACCCTTAAAACCATTAGGCTAGGATTAATCGTCAATATGGCGGGCATGTTATTGACGATTGTGGGTGCCCAAGCCATCATCGGCAGCATTGTGATCCGCTCGATTTCCCAACCCTCTGGTTTGACAGTGTATGACGCCAATCGATTCGTGCGACCCTTAGACTTATTCTTGGTACAGGCGAATATCAACACCATTACGGCTCATTTTGCGGGTATCGCTATTGCCATTTGGCTGTTCAATCGGATTAATCGGTGATTTGTCATTCGTCATTCGTCATTCGTCATTCGTCAATTTGTCCTTTTTGCCCAGTATCCATAAAAATCTGTGCTTGACCTAAAGCAAATCCGAGAAAATCCACAAAGCGTCCAAAAACGCCTAGAAAAACGCGGGGCGGGTCAGTATGACCTCCAGCCCATTTTGGACTTGAATCAGCGCCAACGGGAACTAGAGACATCCCGTAGTCGCCTGCAAGCCCGTAGTAATGAGATTGGTAAACTCATCGGTCAAAAAATTAAAGCCGGGAGTCCCCCTGACGCGCCAGAAACCCAACAACTGCGAGAGGAAGGTAATCAGGTTAAAACCCAAATTAGTGAACTAGAACCTCAAGAAAAAGAACTTAAAGCAGAAATTGAGGCGCTATTACTCTCCCTACCCAATCTACCCAGTCCCTCAACTCCCGTTGGTCAGAGTGAAGCGGAAAATGTCGAGGTGCGCCGTTGGGGTGACGAGTATATTCCCCAGAATGACAAGATTTTACCCCATTGGGAAATTGGCGAAACCCTCGGTATTCTCAATTTTGAGCGGGCTGTGAAAGTGGCACAAAGCCGTTTTGTCAGTCTAATCGGTGTCGGTGCTGCCTTAGAGCGGGCGTTGATTAGTTTTATGCTAGATCGACAAATTGCCGCAGGCTATGTGGAAGTGATCCCACCGATACTGATTAACAGCCGCTCATTAACGGCGACGGGTCAACTGCCCAAATTTGCCGAAGAAAGCTTCAAGTGTGATAGCGATGATCTATGGCTTTCGCCCACAGCGGAAGTCCCCTTAACTAATCTTTACCGTGACGAAATTCTAGACGCCTCCCAACTCCCTATTTATCACTGCGCCTATACACCCTGCTTTCGCCGAGAAGCTGGTAGCTACGGGCGAGATACTAAAGGACTGATTCGACTGCACCAGTTTAATAAAGTTGAACTGGTTAAAATTGTTCATCCGAGTACCTCGGAAGCTGAACATGAAAAACTGGTAGAAAATGCTGCTGCCATTTTAGAGGCGTTAAAACTTCCTTACCGTGTTATTGAACTCTGTACGGGGGATCTAGGATTCTCTGCCACAAAATGCTATGACTTAGAAGTGTGGCTTCCTTCTTCTGGAAAATACCGTGAAATTTCGAGTTGTTCCAATTGCGGTGATTTCCAAGCGCGACGCGGTAGTCTACGCTTTAAGGAAGCGGGCAAAAAAGGAACTCAGTTTGTCCATACCTTGAATGGCTCTGGATTAGCCGTTGGGCGCACCCTATCGGCAATTTTAGAGAATTATCAGCAACCTAACGGTACAGTAAAAATACCAGAGGTTCTACATTCCTATATGGGACGTGAGGTGTTGTAACATTCATTCTAAGTTGAATGGCACTCTCTGGCTTGGCATTAGGGAATCACCGAAACCTTTGATATATCGTAGGGTGGGCATTGCCCACCAGTCTAGCAGAAGCGTGCCATTCATCCTCAGTTGCCCTGTGGTGGGCAAGAAAACAAAGCCTAATATAAGGCTTTCAAGGTTTATAGCTCTTGCCCACCCTACGTAAAATTATCAGTGCGATCGCCTGTGACAGTTGCGGAACTCCTGACTCCCATCGATTTCGATTACGCTTACTGGCAAATGCTCGAAACCCACTGTGTCTGACCAAGTATTCACAGCTACAACGTACAATAGAAAGGACGCAAGCAATCGTTATATTACTTCTTATGTCAATTTTGGCGGCGATCGCAGTCTTGGCGGTTTTGATTGTGGTGCATGAGCTGGGTCACTTTATGGCAGCTCGTTTGCAGGGCATTTATGCAAATCGCTTTTCCCTGGGTTTTGGTCCAGTGCTGTGGAAATACCAAGGACCTGATACGGAATATGCGATCCGCGCTTTCCCCTTGGGCGGATTTGTGGGTTTCCCCGATGATGACCCCGATAGCGATATCCCTCCAGATGACCCAAATTTACTTCGCAATCGACCTGTTTTAGACCGAGCGATTGTAATTAGTGCTGGGGTAATTGCCAACCTGATTTTTGCTTACTTTCTACTGGTGGTGCAGGTGGGAACAGTGGGAATTACTGACTTCAATTACCAGCCGGGAGTACAGGTTCCAGAAATTGCCGCAGAAAGTAGCTTAGTCGCGAAAGAAGCCGGGATTAAACCCGGTGATGTTATCTTAGCGGTTGAGGATCAACCCTTGGGCGCCAGTCGGAATGCGATCCTTACCCTAATGACCGAAATTCAAAACTCTCCCAACCAACCCCTAGAACTGTCGATTAAGCGGGGTGAACGAACCTTGTCCCTGGACGTGACGCCAGAAGCCGGAGACGATGGCAAAGGTAGAATTGGCGTACAACTGGCACCCAATGGTGAAATAGTCCGCAATTACGCTGATGGACTTGTCGAGATGTTTACGATTGCGGCTGACGAATATCAGCGCCTGAGTACGGAAATTGCCAAGGGTTTTGGTCAACTGATTAGCAATTTTGGTGAAACGGCTGAACAAGTATCCGGTCCGGTAGCGATTGTGGCAATTGGCGCGAATATTGCCCGTTCTGATGCGGGAAATCTGTTTCAGTTTGCGGCGTTGATTAGCATCAATTTGGCGATTATTAATATCTTGCCCTTACCCGCACTGGATGGGGGTCAACTGGCATTTTTAGCGATCGAGGGAATTCGCGGAAAACCTATCCCTACAGAAGTTCAGCAAAATATCATGCAAACGGGATTGGTTTTACTTTTAGGGTTAGGACTTTTCTTGATTGTGCGGGATACGGCAAATTTAGTTCCCTCAAGTTGGGTGCAAAATTTGTTCCAATGAAATAGTTTTGAGTTTTGAGTGTGTAGGGGCGGGTTTAACTACTATCGTTTTTTACCTCACCCAGATGTAACTAAACCCGCCCTGACTAAGTTTTAAGTTTAGAGAGATAGCTACGTCTAAATTTTGCATGAGCATCACCCGTAAATGGTCTGCTAAACAGCAACGGGCATTGGAGATTTTGATTCGCCTGAAGCGACTTTATCCAGATGCTCACTGTACGCTCAACTATGACACTCCTGTACAGTTACTGGTGGCGACGATTCTCTCAGCCCAATGTACGGATGAACGAGTGAATCAGGTGACACCGGAGTTGTTTCGCCAATTTCCTAATGCTAGAGCGATCGCGCAGGCGGATATTGAGGTGCTAGAAGCCTTGGTGCGTCCAACTGGATTCTATCGCAATAAGGCGAAAAATATTCAAGGGGCTTGTCGGATGATCGTCGCCGAGTTTGGCGGTCAGATTCCGAGACGTATTGAACTGCTGATCAAGTTACCCGGTGTAGCTCGCAAAACTGCCAATGTTGTGCTAGCCAATGCCTTTGATATCCACGAGGGAGTGACGGTGGATACTCATGTCAAGCGCTTGACTCAGCGTCTGGGTTTGACGGAACATAGTGACCCCATTCGTATCGAACGTGATTTAATGCGACTGTTGCCTATGGAAGACTGGGAAAACTGGTCAATTCGCTTAATTTATCATGGTCGGGCAATTTGTCAGGCGAAGAAGCCGAAGTGCGACGCTTGCTTACTGGCTGATTTATGTCCCAGTGCTAGGATTGAGGGATGATGGGGAGCAATGTAGAGACGTAGCATGCTACGTCTGGGAGCAGGGGGAGTGATTTCCTAATCAATAAATGACGAATGACAAAGGACGAATGACAAAGGACGAATGACAAAGGACGAATGACAAAGATAAGATAGGAAACAGTGTCTTTATTTAGGGAAACGCCAAAGACTCATGGCTAAAAAAGGAATGATTGAGCGCGAGAAAAAGCGCAAGAAGCTGGTTGAGAAGTATGCGGCTAAGCGAGCAGCACTGAAAGAACAGTTTGATAATGCGTCCTCTCCGGCTGAAAAACTAGAGATTCACCGGAAGATCCAACAGCTACCCCGCAGTAGTGCGCCAAATCGGGTACGGAATCGCTGTTGGGTAACCGGGCGTCCCCGAGGCTACTATCGGGATTTTGGTCTATCTCGCCATGTGCTGCGGGAATGGGCGCATAAAGGATTACTACCAGGAGTAGTCAAGTCGAGTTGGTAGATTTGGGTCATTGGTCAATCGTTCTTAAGGAAAGACAAAGGACAAACGACCAATGACTGATGACTAATTCCCACAGCAACGGTCAATACCCAGACTGTCGAGGAGCAAATCGCTAACCGCGTTGGCGATCGCGAATTCACTATAGAAGCTTTCTCGGAAGTCGAAAGCCTGCATTTCGGTGACAATGGCAATGACCAAAGAACCGACATCGTTTTCGCCTTCTAAGCGTTGGCGGACAAAGATTTGGGAGGCGCGATCGGCAATGTCCTGATTTGCTGGTTCTGGTAGAAATTCATGATCCAGCCAATACACCAAAGCGTCTCGCAACCATTTTCCTTCCTGCTGGGCATTTTCAGCAGGGGGAAGGGTAACTGGGGGAATGGGTTCAGCCATAAAATGTCAAACGTTAGCTGTCTACAATACATACTGTTTAAAATTTGTCAACCTCAAAAGTTGAGGTCGTGTGAGCAGCATAATTGAGAAATTAATCTTTGATTTAATCAGGGAGATGTCACTTTTAAGCATAGCGAAATTATGTCTGATCAGGAAAATTTTAAAATAGTGTTTAGCGATTCGAGAATAGGGACTCTCAACCGAGTTCTAGTGCTATGGAGTTAAATATTCCGACAATAATTCAAGGATATGCTCAAGGCTATTTTTTGATGGCGGATGAAACCGGATCACTAGGGTGGTACTCTAGTCGCCAGCGAGCAATCATTCCCTTAGATGAGCGGTTTCGCTATCCTAAATCTCTACAACGGGTTCTCAATCAGAAGCGGTTTAGCACGGCAATTAACCGAGACTTTAAAGGAGTTGTGGCAGGTTGTGCCAATCGGGAAAGCACCTGGATTTCTCCAGAACTCCAGGAAATTTATTGGTTACTTTATCAGGAAGGTTGGGCGTATAGCTTTGAAACGTGGCAAGGAAATGAACTAGCGGGTGGGATTTTAGGGATTGTGATTGGCGGCGCGTTTATTGGCGAATCCATGTTTTATCGGATTCCCGAAGGCTCGAAGGTGGCGTTAGTCACATTAGTCGAGCGGTTGCGATCGCGCGGCTTTTTGTTATTTGATGTACAAATGATGAATCCTCACTTGGCTCGCTTTGGCGCTGGTACGATAGAGGAGCAAAAGTATCAGGTGCTACTACGACAGGCGTTGCGACGGCGATGTTATTTTGATCGGATTCCGGTATAAAGAGGCAACAGCCAGGGATTGAGGGTTTTTACAAGTCTTATAGCAACCGCCATGGCTGTTAGGACACCTAATTTATGTAGAGACGCGCCATGGCGCGTCTCTACAATGGTGCTTAACCGGATTGAGTGGTTAACAACTCCGCAGGTAAGCGCTTGAATGTTAGCCGTTCGTTCTCCACATCCACAAAGATGGTATCGCCATCACTAAACTCACCCCGCAGCATAGCTTTAGCCAACTGGGTTTCTAATTCTCGCTGAATCGCCCGCTTCAGAGGACGGGCGCCAAAGACTGGATCATATCCCACTTCGGCTAAGTAATCGATCGCCTCTTCCGATAGCTTCAGCGACATTTGCCGTTCGGCTAACCGTGTCTCCAGTAGCTGAGTTTGTAGGGACACGATATGGCGTAACTGGTGTTTTTGCAGGGCGTGGAAGATAATTACTTCATCAATCCGGTTCAAGAACTCTGGACGGAAGCTCGTCCGCATCACATCCATGACTCGTCCCCGCATTTCGTCATAATGGGTGTCATCGCCAGCTAAGTCGAGAATGTACTGTGACCCAATATTACTGGTCATGATAATCACGGTATTCTTGAAGTCTACCGTATGCCCTTGAGCATCAGTAACCCGACCATCATCGAGGATTTGCAGCATGATATTGAATACATCATTATGTGCCTTCTCGATTTCGTCGAAGAGAATCACCGCATAGGGGCGTCGCCGAATCGATTCGGTTAACTGTCCCCCTTCTTCATAACCAATATAGCCGGGAGGTGCACCAATGAGGCGAGAAACGGCGTGTTTTTCCATGTATTCCGACATATCAATTCGCACCAAGGCGTCTTCGGTGTCGAAGAGATAGGCGGCGAGGGCTTTTGCCAATTCAGTTTTCCCCACACCCGTGGGACCGAGGAAAATGAAGCTAGCGGTGGGACGATTGGGGTCAGCTAATCCTGCACGCGATCGCTGAATCGCATCGGCGACAGCGGTAACGGCTTCTTCTTGTCCGACGACTCGTTGATGCAGTTCGTCTTCGAGTTGTAGGAGTTTCTCTTTCTCGGATTCTACCAGTTTGCTGATCGGAATTCCCGTCCACTTGGAGATAATTTCCGCAATATCGGACTCAGTGACTTCTTCCCGCAACAGAGACTTACCACTGGTTTGGGTGTCATTTAGCTGTTGTTCAGAGGCTTGTAAGGATCGCTGTAACTCAGCGAGTTTCCCGTATTTGAGTTCAGCCGCCCGATTCAGATTGTATTCCCGTTCGGCTTGGCTGATTTCTACATTCACCCGGTCAATTTCTTCTTTAATCCCTTGAATCCGATCCAGAACGTCTTTTTCCGATTGCCATTGAGCGTTTAAAGTGCGTTGTGCTTCTTTGAGGTTTGCCAGTTCTTGTTCTAGGCGTTCTAAGCGTTCCATGGAGGCGGGATCACTGTCTTTTTGCAGGGACAGTTTCTCCATTTCCAGTTGCAGGATTTTGCGATCGATTTCATCGAGTTCTTCCGGTTTGGAGGTAATCTCCATTTTCAGTCGGGCGGCGGATTCATCGACTAAATCAATAGCTTTATCGGGGAGGAAGCGATCGCTAATATACCGGGTGGAGAGGGTAGCGGCGGCGACTAAGGCGCTATCGGAGATTTTAACGCCGTGGTGAACTTCGTAGCGTTCTTTTAACCCTCTGAGGATGGAGATGGTATCCACGACACTGGGTTGATCGACGAAGACTTGTTGAAAACGCCGTTCTAATGCCGCATCTTTTTCCAAATATTTGCGATACTCATCTAAGGTTGTCGCACCAATACAGCGTAACTCGCCTCTAGCTAGCATGGGTTTGAGTAAATTCCCCGCATCCATCGATCCTTGTGTCGCCCCTGCACCGACAACGGTATGGATTTCATCAATGAACATGATGATTTGTCCTTTGGAGTCGGTAACTTCTTTGAGAACCGCTTTTAATCGTTCTTCAAATTCGCCTCGGAACTTCGCCCCAGCGATTAACGCCCCCATATCCAAGGCGATTAATTTCCGATCCTTAAGGGATTGGGGTACATCGCCAGCGACAATTCGCTGTGCTAATCCTTCTGCGATCGCGGTTTTACCCACTCCGGGTTCCCCAATCAAAACGGGGTTATTTTTGGTGCGACGGGAGAGAATTTGTACCGTGCGGCGAATCTCATCATCTCGCCCAATCACCGGGTCAAGTTTGCCCTCTCTAGCGGCTTCGGTTAAATCCCGTCCATATTTGTCTAGGGCTTCGTATTTGCCTTCTGGGTTTTGATCAGTCACAGTTTGGTTCCCCCGAATTTGGGTAATCGTAGTTCTCAGCGTTTGTTCGTCTAGTTTAAATTCCTGAAATAGGCTTTTGCCAAAGCGATCGTCTTTGACATAGGCTAACATCAGGTGTTCGACGGAGATGTAGTCATCGTTAAATTCTTTGCGGTAGCCATCAGCCCGATCTAATAAGGTATCCAGGCTACGCCCCATATAAATAGAGGAACTACTCCCAGACACCTTGGGTTGACGCTGGATAAAGGCATCTGTGGCTTCCCGGATTCGCTGCACGGGGATTTGGGCTTTATTGAGAATGCTGATCGCCAGCCCCTCTTGTTCCAGCAGCGCTTTCATCAAATGTTCGCTTTCAATTTGTTGTTGCTGGGCGGCTTTAACCACATCTGGGGTATGGGCGAGGGCTTCCCAGGCTTTTTCGGTAAACAGATTGGGATTATTGGGTTGCATCGTTAGGGGTTAATGTAGAGAATTTGTTTAACTGACTTTATTGTAAAAAGTGGGTGGGGGTGGCTGGATCGGTGTTCACGGCTTTTTTACGGGGTATTTCACGACAGAATCGCTATGCTTGCGGATTTAAACGCTGGACATACTCCTAATGTTCTGCTGTCTGTATTCCCTGCTGCAACACTGCCAAAACTTCAGCTAAATTCCCCTCACGTAACGCATTCACCGCTAACCATAATCCCGGAAAAACATTAGAGCGAACAATCCCTGCTTCATCAGGTTCTAAGGAAACATATCTTCCTTCTTCTAAGCGAAACCAATCAATACGATTTTCATAACTTTGCCAGACAATATACTCTTGTACACCATTGCGACGATAGGCATTCAGTTTATCATTTAAATCATAAGAGGCACTGGAAGCCGCTACTTCTACAATTAACTCCGGTGCGCCTTCAATATAATCATCCGCAGTAATCCGAGAATTTCCTCCGACTTCCGGTTCAATTCGTAGTAAGGCATCAGGTTGAGGTTCATTATCGGCATCCAGACGGACTGTAGTATTATCAGTAAGATAAACCCCCGGTGTTTGTATTCTGTAAACCAATAACAAACCGATAATTTCACTATGGGGTCTACCGTGACGGTTAGCGCGAACAGGTGACGCCACGTAAACTACTCCTTCAATTAATTCGGCTTTTTTGTTGTCTGGCATTAGCTGATAGCGACGCTCAAATTCGATGCGAGTGAGGCGATCGCCATTTTCTAGGGGAGGGATAGAAACGGTGGGACTAATTGACATCTGGCACGCTCTAACTGTAATTGCTAACGGTTACGTTTATTTTAGCGTCGATTAGCGTCGAGTGAGAAATTTACAGCGCTTTTGGTAGTTAGTCAGGTACACCGACAGATGCCCGACTTCGTAGGAGTTGTCGGGCATCTTGCTGAGAGCGATCGCTACCAAGTCTTGCATATCGGTTGGGAAGGGTTGAGTCGCGTCTTTGGTTGTATTATCTATGTAGAAATTAAGGATGGAAAGATTTGGATTGAGCGTGATGGAACAGAAATCGGAGTGGCTAATGAATTAGTCGAAGCTGGCGTTCCCAAGCCAGATATTGTTTTAGCTTTTCATGCTCCCTATAAACGTAAGTTTACTGAATTTGCGGTTGGTTAGAGTATATAGCCGTAATGTAGGGGCGGGTTTAGGGATAAACGTTGGATGCGACACCGCTAGCCTTACGGCAAAACCCGCCCTACCCCTACTGAAAAGCGGGGGAAGTCATGTAGAGACGTTCCGGTGGAACGTCTGGAAGCAGGGGGAGCCCTATAGAGGTGTTCCGAAAATTATGTTTTTTTCTTCAAATGTCACGTTGCTGCCTCCAACACTGCCAAGATTTTGCCCAAATTGTCCAAGTTATACTCAACTGGAGAAATACTGACAGTTTTGCCATTGATCTGCAAGAATTTCCAACGATCGCCTGTTGTCACTGCACCATATACTACGTCACTTGAGTTGAATATCTGGGCAGCAATCATTGTGGCAAGGCATTGCCCTAAACCGGAAACAATACTCTCATTCTTGGCTTCGACAATCGTTAAAACTGGAGCCTTGATGTAATAGAATTCATCGGATGCAGTGATAATAAAATCGCAGCGTCCCTTTAAACCCAGTTCTTCGTTGACATTGAATGTTTTACCCGAAAATACGACCACATTCTTTCTCCGACGCAACTCGTTAAGGATGGGAGTGATAATCAGTTCTGACCTCGCTTTTTCAGTATTGGTGGCTAAGGCGAGCAGTACATTATCCTCCAAGTCTTGAAGTAATCGAGGGCTGGGTTCCACGGGTTCTATGTTAGCCGTCCAATTTGTTCGCTCATCTAACACTAACTCGAACATTTCCTGTACGATTGGCAGGGTGAACTGCTCGTAAGATGCGGGCTTATCTGTCATTAAACATACTCCTTAACTCATCACTATACCGTCTAACAGATCAGAATAATTAAGGGCAGAAGGTAGAAGGCAAACGTTTATTATATAGGACTGCCGCCAAACCTCCATTTGAATGAATTAGTTGAAACTGGCATTCCCAATCCAGATATCGTAATGTAGGGGCGGGTTTAGGGATAAACCTTGGATGCGACACCGCTAGCGTTACTGCAAAACCCGCCCTCCCCCTACCTAAAATTGGGGAATAAATTTGATGATTAAATCAGGCGCACATTGGAAAAGGGCGCACGGAGCGTGCGCCCCTGCGGTATGTGCTGAGTGACAAGCCGAATTAATAGAAGGAGTGGTTTACGTGGCTTCACCCGTTCGCGCTAACCGTCACGGTAAACCCCATGCCAAAATCATCACCTGGTTAGGAACCTATGGGGTGGCGACACCAGGAGTCGATGTGCAGGATAATACCACAGTCCGTCTGGATGCAGATAATGAACCTCAACCCGATGCCTTACTGCGAATTGAACCGGAAGTCGGGGGCAATTCTCGGATTACTGAGGATGATTATATTGAAGGCGCACCGGAGTTAATTGTAGAAGGCGTGAGGGGAATTTAGCTGAGGTTTTGGCAGTATTGCAGCCGGGAATACAAACAGCAGAACATCAGGCATTTGTCCAGCGTTTAAATCCCCAGGCGCAATCTTAATGTAGGGGCACCATCCTTGCGCCCAGAATCGTTT
This sequence comes from Coleofasciculus sp. A1-SPW-01, assembly GCF_040217205.1. Lineage (NCBI taxonomy): Bacteria > Bacillati > Cyanobacteriota > Cyanophyceae > Coleofasciculales > Coleofasciculaceae > Coleofasciculus > Coleofasciculus sp. A1-SPW-01. The sequence goes on from NZ_JAVJNP010000090.1 coordinate 69,814, forward strand.
AAAGCTACGCTATTAAGCTGAGGGCGACCCGATCCAATTAAGTGGAATAGTGTTGTCCATTGATGCAAGCGGGTCGCCCCTACAGTTCGTTCCTTTATCCTATTTGAATCCCGCGCCATAGCCATCGTGTAGGGGCGGGTTTAGGGATAAATGTTGGATGCAACACCGCTAACATTGCTGCAAAACCCGCCCTACCCCTACCTAAAATTGGGGAATAGATTTGATGATTTAATCAGGCACACATTGAGAAAGGGCGCACGCTCCGTGCGCCCCTACGGTTTCTGGATGGAATTCTTATCTATCTGATTGGGTATGGTATGCTCCGCATTATTTACCGTTCACTCATCATCGGGAATCAAAAAAGACAAAAGTCTCCCTTTTCAGAGAGACAGATAACAATGATGTACTCAATACCCTCTCAGTTAATTGTTATCTTTATTCTTCTGCTTTTTAGCATTCTTTCTATTGACTAACGCACCGAAGCCTAAAGTCGTCGCTAAACCAAAAATAGTCATAGGTTCAGGAACAGGTTCAGGTGTAACCTCAGCCGTCTTAAACGCAACTTCGCCAATTCCTGTTCCAGAACTAGCACCATGATTACTTAGAAAATCCATTCGGATAAACTGGGCAGTCGTTGTACCGAAGTTAAAGACTTGGGCAGAGTCAGCGCCTGACTCAACATTTTGAACAAAAGAACCTAAGCTGACAAAGCTACTATCTGCTCCAGTCTCCGAAGCAAACAGATTGAAGTTTTGTACACTAAATACACCACCCGTACCCCACATCGCCATCCCATCCAAGTCAAAAACATTTCCTAAATCAAAAGTAATTGATCCGGGACCAGAAGAACCTGAAATCCAAGTGTTAGGGATCAAGGGACCGTGTGTAGGATTTCCAGATACATAGGTGTCAAAATCTGTCACACCACTGGTATAGGGAGTGGACAAGCCAGATTGGTCGATTGAAAGATTGATGTTGGCAAAAGAACCAAAATCTCCCAGATCTGACGAAGCTGACTGAGGCTGAATGATGGTATTGGCTTCGGCTTAAGTAATCGCTCCCAATGCCATAACTGTAGCGCCAACGGTAACGAGAGATAATGTTTTCAGCATGGTTTAATCAGATGATGTCGTGAACTTGAACAATGAATTTGTTTCAATGAATAAATCATGACCTACCCCCCCCGATGATGTAAAGATGTATTTTGAAACTTTACAGAAAGTTTAAATTATTGAAACTTGAAAATTTACAGGTGTATAAATGAATTGTGAAATAGTGATGCTGAGAGAATAAGGGTTTCAGGGTGATTTTTGTTCACAAATCATTTAAACTAACGGGAAATTGTTTAACTCGTTTTGTAAAGTTGTGATGAAGCGATAAGGCTGATTGTCAAGAATGCGACTCATCCCTTAATTGGAAAAAACTATGCGATCAGTTAAATTGGGAATGGGTAGCGAGCAAGATGCAAAGCCTGCGGCATGGCTTCGCTAAAGCCTGCGGCATGGCTTCGCTAAACGCACTACGGCAAGGATTTCGCCATTATTGAGATTAAGGTTTAAATGCCGAACAGCTTATGTGCTGATTGACATCAAGTTCAGACAATGCCAAACGCTAAAATAAACGCAACCGTTAGCAATTCCAGTTAGAGCCTGTCAGATGTCAATCAGTCCTACTGTTTCTCCTCCTCCCCTAGAAAGTGGCGATCGCCTCACTCGCATCGAATATGAGCGTCGCTACCAGCAAATGCCAGAAAAGACAAAAGCCGAATTAATAGAAGGAGTGGTTTACGTGGCTTCACCCGTTCGTGCTAATCGTCACGGTAGACCCCACGCCAAAATCATCACCTGGTTGGGAATGTATGGGGTGGCGACACCAGGAGTTGATGTGCAGGATAATACCACAGTCCGTCTGGACACCGATAACGAACCGCAACCGGATGCTTTACTGCGAATTGAACCGGAAGTCGGAGGAAATTCTCGAATTACTGAGGATGATTATATTGAAGGCGCACCAGAGTTAATTGTTGAAGTAGCGGCTTCGAGTGCGTCTTATGATTTAAACGATAAACTGAATGCCTATCGTCGCAATGGCGTCCAAGAATATATTGTCTGGCAAAGTTATGAAAATCGTATTGATTGGTTTCGCTTAGAAGCAGGACGATATATTTCCCTAGAACCCGATGCAGCGGGAATTATTAAATCTCGTGTTTTTCCGGGATTATGGTTAGCGGTGAATGCATTGCGCGAGGGGAATTTAGCTGAAGTTTTAGCCGTTTTGCAGCAGGGAATACAGACAGCCGAACATCAGGCATTTGTCCAGGGTTTAAATTCGCAGGCGTAGCGATTATGTGGGGACACTATCCTTGCGCCCAGAATTGTTGAAAGCTACGCCATTAAACAGAGGGCGACCCGATTCAATTGAGTGGAATAGTGTTGTTAATTGATGCAAGCGGGTCGCCCCTACAGGGGATTGTATTAATAAACTATTGCCGCAATTTTTTTAATGTTTTGATCACTTCCTGAGATGATTTCATATCCCCTTGCTCATAAAACACTTTCGCGGCTGTCTGAAAATCGGCAATTGCTCGTGGTTTATCTCCCAGACGACGATAAGCAAATCCCCGACAGGTTAACGCCGTGGCATTATTTGGATTATCCTGTAAGACATAATTAAACGCTTCAATGGCGCCGTGGAAATCTCCCTGATTTAACTTGTGTACGCCGATCTTATGGTACTCTTGAGGCGTTGGTTTATCCGTCGCCACAGATACAGGTTCTGGAGATAATGGAGTCGCCAGAGAGAGGGTTTTCACCATGTCTAAATCCGCGATCGCGCCTTGGTAATCCCCCATCGCCGAACGCACGGTACTGCGTTGATTATAGGCTTCTGTATAATTCGGATCGAGTTCTAAAACCTGATTATAGGCATTCAGCGCCGCTGGATAATCGCCTAATTGATAGCGTAAATTTCCTTGAACCATTAACCCTTGAATCAGTTTCGATTCATCATCCTCAACGGCGTCGGGTTCTTGATTAAAAGTATCAGCAATCTGTTGAAAAAATGCCTTCGCCGCCACGGGTTCTAGGCGCATCGCTTGGTCAAAATCTTCAATACTTGACCAATTTTCCCCCAACTGTAACCGCACATAACCGCGATTCAGATACGCTTGAGCATCATTGGGATTCAATTCCAAGACATGGTTAAAATCCGCGATCGCTTCCTGATAGGCTCCTAAAGCGATGTGATTCATCCCTCGGTTAAAATAAGCCGCCGCCAGATTGGAATTAATCGCTAAAGCGCGATCGCAATCTCCAATCGCATCCTGATAAGCCTCTACTTCAAACCGAGCAATCCCTCGATTCAGATACCCTTCCGCTAAGTTCGGATTCATCCGAATCACTTGATCACAATCTGCGATCGCACCCTCATAATCTTCTAATGCCAACCGCAGCATACTCCGATTCAGATACCCTGTAGCATAATTCGGATCAATTTGCAAGGCTTGATTATAATCTTGCATCGCGCCCCAGCGATCATTAAGCGTCGCCAGAATCAAACCGCGATCGCTATAAGCTTGAGCATTTTGAGGATCAAGCCGTAACACCTCATCAAAATCCCCGATCGCACCCAAAGCATCCCCCTGACAATAATGACTCATTCCCCGATAATGGTAAGCCTGCGCCAAATCGGGATTAATCTGCAAGGCTTGATTCAACGCCGCGATCGCATGGCGATAATCCCCTTGCTGAAACGACGCAATTCCCTGACTCAACCAGGTATCGGCGTCAGATTGCACATCCTCCATCCCTGCTGAGAGATTCTCGGATAGTTTAGAATTCCCTGATACAACCATAGTCTCATCCTGCTGATGCTTGTCGCCACTCATGTCCGTCAACCGAACAGTTTTTCCTCTTCTTGTTTCGCAGGTGCGATCGCTTGATCCGGATTCGTCATTTGTCTTATGTCATTTGTCTTATGTCATACTCGCTATCGCGAGAAGCAAACTACGTCATTTGCAATAATTGAACAGTTAGCTCGGGGCGGGTTTAGTTACATCAGGGTGAAAACGAAATGTTAGTAGTAAAACCCGCCCCTACAAAAGATTTTTTATCGGAACGCCTCTTTTCCCTCTGCTTTCCCTGCTTCCCAGACGTGCCATGGCACGTCTCTACATTGCTCCCCCTGCTCCCCTCTCACGATACCAATTTCCTGACACTGAGCGTTTGCCACTTTTCTACATCTTCACCACTCCGAACAGGTTCGGGTGTGGAAATGGCTCTCACTTCATCAAAGAAAACCTGACTGTAGGGAATCACTAACTCTGTAGCTAATTTTTTTTGAACGGTTTGATCAAGATGCTGGTAAATCAAACTTAAATGGGGATTGAGAACATAATTAGAGGGTTTAGCCGAATTATGGTGTAAGGTCTCGGAAATCTGAGTTAGAATTGCTGATGAGTGAAATTGCACAAATAATGTTTTGGTGTATAGATCGGTATAGCCAACCTGATCGATATCCAGCATAAAGCCTGAAATATTCTTTGTAGCTGTTTCGATTACTTCATCAACCGATTCATCAGCCCTATAGTCTCCCGAATAGATAGTGACGTGAGGCTCAAACCTGGGCGCATTATGGGCTTGAGCTAGAGACTTGATCATCTCTTGAAAAAAAGGTTGATAAGCTGCTGATGGTATCAGCCAGAACGATATCTTAGTATTCATTGGGTATCTAAAGCTGTATATCCCATGTAGGGGCGGGTTTAGGGAAATAATTAATCCAGAAATTAATAACGTTTCTACAAAACCCGCCCTTCCTCCCCCTCACACTCAACTGATCACCTAAATCCCCAATTTACAGAATAGCGACGATGAAAGTTAGGATTAGGGTGGGTTTCGTTGTTTAATTTAAGATGGGTTTCCTCATTTTATCCCTAAACCCGCCCCTACAAGTAACTGATGATCGTATGGGTAAATTCATAACTCATCCTCAGAGAAATCTGACAAGTCCGGTGGAACCACAACTCGATCAACGGAAACTTTGTGACTTTCCCGTTCACTATCTAAATCTACCGTAATCGCTTCAAAGCGAATTTCTACTGTCCCAAAGGGTACAACCAACTGAGTTAAGGCTTCTAATTCTCCCGCTTTATTGGGACTTAACTCCATTAACCACCGGGGTCCATCAAGTAGGGAGCGACTTTGGCGATCTTGAACCCATAATTTAACGCCTAAGCGAGCCGAATGAGGATTCAATTTAATCTTTACCAGTAAAGGTTCCCCAGCCGCTAGTTCCTGAGTCGGGATGAATAGTTCTGGTGTGGGTAAGGGCGTCCCTAAGTCGAGTTGAGCCATGTCAGAAGTTCTCAGGTGCGATCGCGCTCCTGTTGCTGTCTCAACGGTTCTTGAACCAACTGTTCCAGACGCTGAGGATTCGGTCGTCGAGGGTTCATCCTCAACCACAATTTCTCGCTCCAACAATTCCTCACGATTCAAAGGAGGATGATCGGGTTGAACAGGGGGTTCGAGTTTCGGGATCTCCTCATGATTAAGACTTCCCACCTCCTCGGTGTCTTCATCCCACATCGATTCATCAAAGCCATTTAATTCTTGATCGTCATCATCAGAGGATGGCGGAATTTCTTTGGGTTGAGCAAATAAAGGATCAACCTCTGGCTCAGATAGTTCCCCTTCCAACTCAACCAAGTCCTCGCTAGAGGGTAACTCCACTTTCAGCCATTCGGCTAAATCCGTATCCGTCATTAACGCATTCAAACGCCCCCAGAATCGCTCATTCAGGTTGAGTTCAGTGAAAGCGCGATCAACCGCGATCGGATCTTGCTCCGGGGGTGCAGCAGTTGACATCGCGGCTGTTTTCCACTCGGATAAGTCTGGATTCGCTATCTCCTCTCCCTGGGAGGATTCCGGTTCCGCTTTTGGTGTTGATGTCCAGACATCGGATATCTCGGTGGACTCTGTAGAAGCCTGTTCAGATGTTTCTGCTAAGGCAGCGAGATTGTCCTCTAGGGGGGGCGTTTCCTTTGAGGGTTCAGCGGACTCAGTTGCGGTTTCCGCCTGCACAGAGGCTTCAGTGACCGCCGTGTGAGGAACAGAGATATCCTCGGTGGTTTCCCCCTCACCTGTTTCCTGCACTAGAGATTCGGTGACAGATGAGTCGATTACGAAGTCTTCTATTGTATCGTCGGGTGCTGAAGGCGTGGTTTCGGTTGTCTGTTTATCAGTGGGTTCAACAGCTTGCGATCGCGTTTCTGTTTCTGGCTGGATTTCCGCAAGGGATTCCGATGCTTTCCCTGTGGTTGGTTTGGGCTGAGAAAAGGTCGGCAAATCCAGGGATTTGGTTAATCCGGGCTGGGATTGGGGGTGATAAAGCTGTGGGGGTAAAGGTTGATGGGATGAGGGTTGGTAGATTAAAGGCTTACGGCTGTTCGGATTATCAACCAGATCAAGAAATATCTGATTCAGAGGAATTGACTGTGACTTGGGTTGTGGGGTAGAAATTTTAGGAGTTGTGTCTTCCGATTTTGTCCAATTTCCTGATTGAACCGCAACTAACAATTCATCTAAATCTACCGTGACTGTAAACGGTTGACTGGCTAATGCTGTCCCCGTTGATTCGTACAGGTTAACTTTTCCTAGTAATAAACAGGTTTTGCTGTCTGAGGGAATCTCTAGAGTCTGGCTAAAAGTGACGGGAAATGCGGGTGCAGCTATGGGTGTTCGGACATCCACGACAACCTCTCCGGTTTGCGGATGACGTAATTCATAGTGTAGGATGCCCTGAAACTGATTCGTCTCACTTAGGACAGTTTCCCTAGGGTCTAGCGGATGCACCTTTAACTGATCCACCTGTCCGGCTACAGTCAGAGATTCTCCCCGTTGTGTGACTAAAGCTTCCTCCTCTAGGGTTAAGATTAATCCTTGCCATGACGTATCTTCCTCTGGGGAAAATTCGGATTCTGGGGAGATGGGAATAGGCAATTCTGAAGACTCAGACGCTTCAAATTCTTTGATTACCGGATCAAGTACCTGTTGCAACACTTGCTCTAGCACTTGCAGTGATTGATCCAAGATGGGATTGGAGATAGGAGATTGGGAAGAGGTAGAGGTTGGAATCGGGATATCGGGTTCAGGAATCTCTAACTCAGGTAATGCTTCCGGTGAGGGAGAGGTGGCTTTTGTTTCTGAGGGTGTCGTTTCCTCTCTATCGCCGATTTTGCCATTTGTGGGATGGGAAACGGAGTGTTCTGTATCCGTTTGAGCGGTGTCTGTCGCCGCTATAGGGGTTTGAGAGGGGGTATGAGGTTGGGGTAATGTGATTGTCTCAGTTAGAGTCGGTAACTCAGTTGGAGAGGGGGATTGGGTGGATTGGGCGACAGGGTGAGATGAGTCGAGTGAATCATTATCCACATCCGCGATCGCAGGTTGCTCTTGTGTCTCTGGGCTATGGAGGGAAGTGATCAATGGCGGGTGAAGTTCCTCAGGATGCGCGGAGTCATTATTTACCGTTTCAGAAGTGATCTCATCTCCTTCTGCCTTCTCTGCGCCTTCTGCCTTCTCTAAAACCTCACTCACCTTAGGTACAACTGATAACTGTACCGTTTCCTGCCAGGAATTGCCCAGAAAATCGGACATAATATCGCCACAGCAGCGCAACTCCCACAGACCGGGCTTAAGATAGGTAAAGGGAATAATCACCATTAACCCATCAGGGTTAGTACGGCGCGATCGCTTTTGATACCGTCGCTTAGGTGGTGTTTCCTTCGTATCGGTATGCGTCACGCAAATTTCCACATCGGTATTGGCGCGACTCGAATGAGCCACTACCCGGTATCGACCCACATCCAAGTCAAGCTTAGGGGATTTGATCGGTAACCAAGTGCGATCGCCCTCTTTTTGGAGTAGAAATTCCCAATAGTCCATAATCGTTAACGATTCTTCATTAAGTCGTGAGTAGGTTATAGTGAGTCAAAATTTGGTTAACTCGTTCTCGACTCACCGCATCAGAATCATCAGCATGTTGAATCCATAACCCCTCTACTTGACTTTGATTGTAATCAAACGTCTGGGACATTTGGGGGATTAGCTCAACGTCTACTCCTTCTACTTGCCGTAAATGAGCCGCCACCTCTCGATAAACGGCTAAAGGCAATCTCGAACCAGATACATAATATCGTAGTGATTGGCTTGCCACAGGCTGTACGTTTCAATTCACCTAATTTTTCGTTTTCTGAGATACGTTTTTGGGGTTGAATTCCTCCAGGTTACCAAAGTTTGCAAGCTACTGCTTTTAATACAAAGAGACGCGCCATGGCACGTCTCTACAAACTATTTATCCTGACAGATCGCGCTCCTAGCTAGGGCGCTGCTCATTCACCTGCCATCAGGCGGGTGGTGGTGGCAAAGCGGTAGAGGATTCGGCTTGTGCTGGAGTTCCCGCAGGTTCTTCACCAACCTGTCTAGCCACTTCTTGACCATATTGCTCCAGAACAACCACTGGCGTCGGACCGCGATTCACTTCAATCCGCTTAACCAGAACTTGTCCGTTGGAAATCCTTTGTCCTTCTTGGACGTAGCGGCTTGGTTCATTGGGAACTTTGACAATAGCTCGAGGCACATTGCCAACTTGGACTACACCCTCAACTTCCACTTGCCTAGCTAGTGTAGGATCTGGTAATTTTGGCAGTTCTGGAACCAAGGGAGGGGGTTCCGGAACCGGACTTCCACTGGCTGTCGCATTACCTGGTTTCCCTCCATTACCACCATTACCACCGTTGGCACTCGTTCCTCCTGGTGATGTTGTTGCTCCTGGTACTACGTTGGAACCGTTTCCACCCGTTCTTCCTGTGCCACCTGTACCACCTGTGCCACCTGTTCCTCTGCTTTGATTGCCACCGCCTGGACTACCTGGACTACCATTACCTGTCCCCCTCCTAACGGAAGGCGAAGGCAGTCGCTGAACCACAGGTACAGGTATAGATCGTCCTTGTGCTTGAGGATTAGGCAATACGGTTACTTCCGGTTTTAGGGTCAGGGTAGCAAAGGGATCGCTGCGTCCTTTTTCTACTTTTCTAACTTGTTCCTGGGGAGACCCACTTCGGATCAACCCTGATGCTGTCGGCAATCTTGGCTGTGCGTCTACATCAGGATTGTTAAAGGGCGCTACCTGTGGTGCAGCAGGTGACTCGCTTGGTGATTCCTCTGTCGTCGGCTCTGGCACTTCGCCAATTTGCTCAGTATCGTCCCCCTGACAACCTCCCATATACAATGCTAATACTGTGGTCAACCCAACTAATAATTTTTTATGCATGATCGAGTCCCCCCATAGTTTTACAGAAGACACCACACAGAACACCCCAATTAGAAATAAATTTCAATTATTCTCTCTACCTACTATCTATTATAGTGAAAGCGTTGTGGAAGCTTTGACTGCCACGGCTACTAGCGATCGCGCCATCATCTTTGACACTTACCGTTCTCCACCATTCATAATATTTTTCATGGCGTTGAGTCCTTTTTTCATGCGGCGAGACACGGTTACCACACTAATATTCAACAACTCTGCCACTTCTTTCTGAGTTAAATCATGTAAAAAGACAAATTCTAAAACCTCGCGAGTCCGTTGTTCTAAGTGAACCAGCGCTTGTTGCAGGCGAATTTGGTCTTCTTGTGCCAGTTGAAAACTGCGATATTGCGGATCAGGGACAATATCACCCAAACTGGTTGTGCCGTCTTCTTCATCCCCAACAGGGGTATCTAGGCTCAGAGGTTCTCGATTCTGATGCGCTAGCTTAATTTCTTGCCATTCGGCTAGGGGAATTTCCAGAGCTTCCGCCACTTCTGCATCGGTGGGTTGGCGATTGAGTTGCGCTCGTAACTGGCGAATAATAGCGATAGACTGCTGTTGTAGCGCCAACCAGCGCCGGGGGATACGAATGCAACCGCCGCGATCGCGCAAATAGTGCTGAATTTCACCACGAATGTAGGGAATAGCAAAGGAACTAAAGGCATTACCCTTGCTGGGAGCAAATCGCTCAATCGCTCGAATCAGACCTAGACAGCCAACCTGTAGCAAGTCTTCATAGCTTTCGGTGCATTGATTAACCCAATAATGAGCTTCTCGTCTAACTAGCCCAATATTGAGATACACTAGCTGGTTGCGAGTCTCTGCGGATTTGGATTGCTGATAGTCTCGCAGCAGTCGCAGGCTTTCGTGTTTTAGTTCTTGTTCGTGGGTAATGGAAGTTAGCATAGCAAAAGTAAGGGGGTAGAAGCGTGCGTTGAGTGAGAACCCTTAACTCAAGCCAGCGGTTCGGTGGGAAATTTGCTGCTGGAATTTAGAGGTTCGGATCACTACAGGTCAGGATCACTAATAGATTAGCCAGCTACAGCCGTTTTTCGCAAGTACGGCTACCACAACGCCAGGAAGCAGAAGTAGGGTAAGCCCATGAGCTAACGTTTTGGCTAATCTCCAAGGAAAGCAGTCAGTACACCCTAATATCGCACTATGTTACAGCAGGACTCCAGTTTTGGGAACAAAATGTAGCTGAAAGTTCTGAGCTTGTATAGTAATAGTAATTGGTCGAAAGCATACCCCATTCAGTTAAGTATAACTCATATTTGCGATCGCTCAAGAGAAGCCTCCTAGTGCAGTGAGCAGGGAAATAACTGAACAGCTAACATCTCCCCCTGCTTCCAGACGTGCCATGGCACGTCTCTACATTGCTCCCCCTGCTCCACCTAACTAATTTCTTGCCAACCATTTCTGGGCGTTCAATCGCTGTATAGTATAAAACACCAGCAGATCGAGAGACACCTTGCGTTCGTCAATCATAAATGACTCAAGGGTACTGGGTTTGGCTCCCTTGGGCGCACAGGAGAAGGCTTTTTGCTCCTTTATATCCTCATCGGGGAAATATACGTTAAATTGGCGCTGACCATTAGCGAAGCGACCAATGACTTGCCAGCAGTCTGGCTGGGTACTTAAACCAGGAATCGGAAATTTTTCCTTGACAAAATTCACCTCTACATCATCGATGCCTTGTTTGCCAAAGGCAGTCTTTAACGCGGGTAGGTACTCTTGTTCGATAAATTCCGGGAACGGTTTGTCCTCAGGTGCTGGCGGTTTTTCTTTTTTGGCTTTAGAGGATTTAGATTTAGCTCCTTGAGCGTCTGGATTAGATTTGTTTTTTTCTGGCATAACGACTCACTTGCAGGTTTTTATGATAATTTCTCTTTATATTTTTACAGAAAAAGGAGCCATCAATTAAGCTGTTGCCCATCTATTCGCCGGAATTCATACAGATTAACCGCCACTGACAGGGGGGATTAGGACAACCTCATCTCCTGCTTGCAAAATCGTATCCGGTTCAACAAACTGGAGGTTGATACCAAAACGAGTCAAATCTCGCCAGGGTTTCAGTTGAGGATGTTCGGCGATTAAGCTATCCAGAAGGACAGATACAGGGGTTTGGGCGGGGAACTCCCGTTGAAGTTCAGGGACGCCGTAAGCGTCTTGATAAGCAGCGAACAGTTTGATGGAGACACAAATCAAAGGTTCAGACATCCGGCTTAATCCGCTAAAGCTCCAATTTTTTCTTGATCCTAACCCGTCTGTGGAAATTCTCCCTCATCTCCCCCAGCTTCCCCGGCTTCCCTAGCTTCATCGTATCTACTGGCTTGACCCAGCTCAAATAGGACTTTGTTTGTAGTGAGAACTTTAGTTCTCTAACGCCTATCTGGAGAGGGCTGAAGCCCTCACTACGAACCCAATCTATTGCACCAAATTAGCTGGGTCAAGCCACTAGGCTGTGCGACGCACTTTGATCACCGTCTGAGGCAAGACTCCCACCAACAGAGAAAAAGCCTCATTAGGTAATTTAGCAATTGTTTGGGCGTCAAAGAAGCCCTCAAATTGCTCTATCATCTTTTGGGCGCGTTGCAGGGGAACTGGGTTATCAGTAATTTGCATCGTTAATCTCACCCACTGTCGTCGAATCAGATACGCCCGCTTTCGCTCTTCTGATGATTCTGGAGAGAGTAAAGAAATGTTTCCCACAGGTAGCACCCGCTGACAATCCACATCGAATAATCCTCCCACCCCTGAACCGGGTCCAGCAAATTCAGCATGATAGCGCTTGAAGAGAATTAAGCCATTCCGACGCCGAGGATTAACGATCAACAGTTGTTGATCGTGAAGCTGCTGAAGAATTTTTCCTTCCGGTGAGTCATGGGAATTTGGGCTTTGTTTATTCATGCCACTAGAGCCTTGAGCGTTGGCGAAACTATTGGGGCGGGCAAGCACCTCCTCTTCTTCGTAAAGAGCTGTTTGGCAACGCTGGTTATTTTCGCTCTCCATTTCAACTCGTATTGCTTAATTTCAAGGGAGCAGGGATGCACCCAGGTTGAACGCACAACTAATCAATTCATTGGGTTATCAGTCTTTGATAATAACCAAGAAGAGAAGTTTTGTTGATCCTCTATATTGAATTACCCTATCAAACCCACTCAGATCGGTGTCATTTGTTGCTTCTCGACAAATTTATAACTCTATTTTATGGCATACGGTTACAGGTATAGGTCAGGTCAATCCCTTACAGATGCCTGAATTGGGGCAATATACGCCTATTTGTTAAGAAATTTTATGAAGATTCTGTGAAGAAGCGGGAACGTTTTTTAAAGAAATGGTAAAGCTGGAGCGAGAAACTCGATTCCCAAAGGCGGCAAAGTGGAGATTATGTCCCCAACTGTGTCACTTACCGCCGTGAGGAAAAAATTCCTCTTAGGGTTATCCAGGTGTTCCCGTATTTAAACGCTTGCGTAATAACAAACGTTGAGGATGGCGTCGCCAGAGACTGTAACTCGGCTCTAGATGATGCAGTTGATAGCCCATTTTCAGGTAAAGTTGCCGCGCTTGATCGTTACTATCTAAGACATGAAGGTAAAGATGGGGAAAGCCCCATGCCAAGGATTGACGCTCGCAAGCTAGCAGTAATTGTCCAGCCACACCCCGTCGCCGACAACACCTTCTGACCGCTAAATTAGAAATGTAAGGATAGTGGTGACCTTGAGGTTGCCAGGATGGAGGAGAACGGAGGGCAATTTCGACAGTGCCGACGAGTAGCCCGTCAGCACTATCGCCAGAAGCATCAGGGTTGAGGGCAACAAAACAGGCATAATGGGGAGAATTGCCACGCAGACGATTCCGCAGATCTTCATAAATTCCTAATCGCCAAATTGGATAAACCAAACGCCAGAGTCCCTGTTGCGAGTGAAAGCTATCCGCTAGAATTTCCGAGAGCGCCATTAAATCTTGGTCTTTTGCCCTCCGGATCGTTAAGCGGGAAGCATCCACAGCCAGCGTTTGCTGAGCTTCAGAAGCAACTTTGTGGGACGTCACAAAAGAAAAGCAGGGGTTCACCATCGCAAAAATATAAAGAGCGCCATCACCACTCCCTTGGGATTAACACTTAGCCAGAAATCATCGTCTTTCGTTTGTAGAACGATAGTATTGTACAAGGAGAGCATTGACGAATCACTTCTTCCCACAGCGCTTTCCCAGGGGCATGACACCATCATAAAGCCGATCAAGGCGCAGCGCTTTGCGTCCTCAAGATATGCTCGATCTCCTAAATTTTCATGATTCGCCCAAAATGGAGGAGTTAGGCGCGATCGCATAACTCTTATGGTAAAGCCAAAACCAAGACGCTCAGACCAAACATGACTATTCGGCAACTTGAGGCAGAATACAACCATACTGGAAAACAAAAATTAAAATCAATTGGGGTGTACCACTAACTACCGTCACAATAGCCAAATTGCCGCAGGACAAGTAACATGCTTCCTTTAGCCCGTCGTGATCATCGAACTACAATTCCCTGGAGTCAGAGAGTTCTCATCGAGCCAGTCATTGCCAGCCGTAAAAATCTCTAACGTGCGTGCAAACTGTTTTTATTCGCAAAAGCTCTGGCAGCAGGAGAGCGGTGCATGAGATCTCAATCCACACGAAAGCCTAAACTTCTGGTTGTTGACGACGAACCCGACAACCTGGACTTGCTCTATCGAACATTCCATCGTGACTACAAAGTCTTGCGGGCAGACAATGGTCCTGCCGCACTAGAAATTTTGGAAGCTGAAGGAGATGTGGCTGTGATTATCTCCGACCAGCGTATGCCACTAATGAGTGGTACGGAGTTTCTCAGTATCACCGCCGCTCAATACCCTGATATTATCCGGATTATCTTGACGGGGTACACCGATGTTGAAGACCTGGTTGAAGCCATCAATGCGGGTAAAGTCTTTAAATACGTCACCAAGCCCTGGAATGCCGAGGAACTCAAGTCAGTCGTGCGGCAAGCCATGGACACTCATAATGTCCTTAAGTCCCGCACCAGTGAACTCTGTCGGGCGTTACGTCGGGAAACCCTGCTGAATACCGTAACCAATACCATTCGCAATGCTCAGTATGACAAAAGTGGTAGTTCCCCGCTTAAAGACGTTCTCCAGCGGATTGTCGAGACGGTGGGTCACTTGCTAGAAGTCGATGTATGCATTCTTCGTCCCTTCCAGCAAGAGCAGTTAGTCGATGAATGGTTTGTCTATCAACGGCAACTGAGCGATTCAGATGGCGAAACTTCAAGGTTTAGAGACAATGGTAGGCAACCCTTATCACCGAACCATTCACCATTAGACTTAGTACAGCCACAACCCAACTCCTGTACCATACAAACCACGGGTAAAGATACAGACGCGACCTCATCGCTACCGCCGCTTTTAACTCAGACGGTTTGGCAAACCCATGAAGTCACCGTTATTCACGATGTATTGACAGATGAACGATTTAATCAGGATAGTCCTGAAGGCGAAGCTCGGCTACAGGCGTATCAACAGGCGAATATTCGCTCTAGCTTAGTCGTCCCCCTGATTAGTCAACAGGAATTGGTGGCTGTCATGGCGTTACACCAGTGTGTAGAACCCTATAGCTGGCAAGATGACGAAATTCAACTCGTCGTGATGGTGGCAGACCAAGCTGCCATGGCAATTTCCCAGGCACGGGCGTATGAACAGCTACACGCCTTAGCAACCCAGCAAACTTTAATCAACACAATTACTCGCGCTATTCGTTCTAGTCTTGATCCCCAAGAAATTTTTACCGCGATTACTCAACAATTAGGCGTTGCTCTCAACGTTGATGGTTGTGTTCTGTCTCTGTGGAGTGAAGACGATGAGTTTGTTCAATGTGTGGGCTTGTATGATGGGAAATCGACAAAAGTAGTGGGAACGTCGGTTAATCATCGTGATCAATCTCCAGAGAATAATCAAGTCACTGTGACTCATTCCCCTACCTCCTCCATTGAAATGGAATCGGTTTCCTCCACTCAACTTCCCCTGTCAGCTGTTCCGATTGTCGGCAATCCCGTATTACGGCAGCTTATTTATTCCCAAGCCCCAGTGGTGCTTGATGATTTGGTAGCTAATCCCCAAATGAATGGGTCTGACCTGCCCCTGCGCCAAAATGCCCGCGCCCTTTTGGTGGTGCCTTTATTGGTTGATGGCAAAATTATTGGTAGCATTAGTCTGCGGCAAACCGATACCCCACGCCACTGGCTGCAATCCGAAATTGAGCTTGCCCAAGCCGTGGCATCCCAAGCGGCAATTGCGGTTCAGCAATCGCGACTTTATCAAAAAACGCGACAGCAAGCCGAGCGGTTAATGGAATTAGATCGGCAGAAAACGGAATTTTTCCAAAATGTTTCCCACGAATTCCGCACGCCCCTAACCCTGATGATTGGACCACTAGAATCGGCAATTAATCAACATCAGGGATTACCGTATGAACAAAGTTCAATCGCACTGCGAAATTCGCGCCGCTTGTTGCGATTAGTCAATCAGCTATTGGATTTACAGCGACTCGATGCAGGACGGATGCAACCGAGTTTCCGTCCCTGTAACTTAATTGAATTTATTCATCAAATTGTTGAAACATTTAAACCCTACTGCGAGAAAAAAAATATCAATCTCTTGAGCCAGGTCATCCCTTGTCCTGAGATTTATTTAGATATAGAGAAATTTGACAAGGTATTGTATAATCTCCTGTCAAATGCGATGAAATTTACCAATGCTGGGGGGAGTATTACCATTGCCGTTAAATCGACGGACAATAAAGTTTGTCTAAAAATTGCCGACACGGGTATTGGTATTAGTAAAGAACAACTTCCTCATTTATTTGAACGGTTCCGACAAGCAGAAGGCTCAGTAAACCGCAGTTATGAAGGTAGTGGTTTAGGATTAGCGTTGGTGAAAGAATTAGTCGAACTCCATGGGGGAGAAATTGGCGTATCCTCGGAACAGGGAAAAGGAACAACATTCACCATTCATTTACAACAAGGAAAAGCTCACCTCCCCGTCGAGCAGATTGTGGATGTTGCCACAGAAATCCAGTCCAGTCGGGCATTGGTGGAACTGGCGGACTTGGAATTGAATTCCTTTGGGGAACTCGAAGAGCAACCCGAAGCCGAACCTCAAGAGCCGGGAGATGCTTATTTGACTGTTGATCCACATACACCTTTGGCGGCGAAAGTAGCGCGAATTTTGGTCGTTGATGATAATTCCGATTTACGGGCTTATGTGGGCAGTATTTTAAAGCAATCGGGGTATCAGGTATGGACAGCACGGAATGGGGAAGAGGGATGGCAAATGACGCAGAAGTGCCATCCTCAGCTTATCGTGACTGATTTGATGATGCCTGTGATGTCAGGACTGGATATGATTCATACCATTCGGGGTTCCCAGGACTTTAAGGGAATACCGATTATATTGCTCACGGCAAAAGCGGATGAAGCCAGCCGGATTGAGGGAACAGAAAAGGGGGCAGATGCCTATCTGTCGAAACCGTTTAATGACCGGGAATTGTTGGCAGAAGTCCGGAATTTGTTGGCGCTTAAAGAACAAGAACAGCGCGTGGTTGAGTTAAATCGATATCTAACCGAGTCGGTACTGAAGCGCTTTTTACCCCCAGCTATGGTAAAGAAAGCAGCACGGGGAGAATTGGCACTGGATTTACATCCAGAACCGCGCTTAGTTACCTCCTTGTTTAGTGATATTGTTGGGTTTACCGAGTTGTCGAATACCTTGCGATCGCGTCGAATTGCCGAGTTGCTGAATGAGTATCTGGCAGCCATGACTCGTGCGGTGTTTGATAATGGGGGTACAGTGGATAAGTTTATGGGGGATGGTATTTTAGCGATTTTCGGCGCTCCTGAAGAATTAAGTCCTCACGAACAAGCTAGACGGGCAATTGCCTCGGCACGACAAATGTTGCGATCGCTTGATAAGCTGAATCAAAAGTGGCAAGAGAGGGGACTCGTGGGTAATGGAGGTCCCCCGCCTGTACGATTCCGCTGTGGGATTCATCAAGGAACTGCGGTAGTGGGTATGTTTGGTGGAGATGAACGAACCGACTATACCGCGATCGGTCCTTCGGTGAATATCGCCGCCCGACTGCAAGAAGCCGCTGAACCGAATTCAATCCTGGTTTCGGCATCCGTTGCCGATTGGTTAGACGATGACGCGATCGCAAAGTATCGTTCTCTTAAGCTTAAAGGTGTCGATGAGACAGTCTTAACCTTTACAGTCAACCCTGTACCAGTAAATGCCAATTCACCCGATCAGGGGAGTCGTTAGTGCGGGGAAGTTGGAGAGCAGGGGGAGCAGGGGGAGCAGGGGGAGCAGGGGGAGCAGGGGGAGCAGGGGAAGCAGGGGAAGCAGGGGGAGGATGTCAAATACTAGATTAGGAATCTTTGGAGCGTTCACTACGTCTATTTTTGAATGTAGAAATTTTCAGCAACCACACTAATTATGAAACGTTTACGATGGCTCAACGTTGGAGTTCTAACGACGGCATTTCTACTCACCGTCGGAGGTTCAAATTCCCTGAAAGCGGGAACATTTGATAGTCAAGAAGTCAATTCTGATAATTTTATTGCCGTTGCTGCTCCTTTCGGGGATAACAAGTATCAATTACTGATTATCGAACAGCGCTCAACCCAACGCCCTTGCTGGCAGGAGGTGGGAAGTAATCCCGCGATCGTTGATCCGTTACTGCTCAATTTTGACTTTACAGGCATTTGCGGACGTAGCACTGATAGTAATGGTTATTCGATTCGCATGGAGGGTCAAGATTTAGGATTAGACTATTTGCTCAGACTTGTCGAGCGTGATGGCGAGTTAGTTCTCATTGGTACAAATCGGATGAATCGTCAAGCTCCCAAAGTGGAAATTGGCAGAACTCGAGGGTTGAGTAATGGCAATTTCCTCAAAATTGAACTTGATCCAGCTTGGCGGTTCACGCGACGTGCTTATCAAGGTCGAGCTTTAGGTCATATCTATCTAACAAGCGATACAACGGTTCCAGCAACACCAGCGGTGAGTCCTCCAAACCCGGTAACGCCAGCAGTACGGGAACCTGCACCCGCAGAAACCGAGCGGGAGTTTATTTTTACGAAGCCAAGCGAGGAAAATACTCCACCCTCGGTAACTGTACCTACCCTAGACAATCCAGCCACCAATCCTCAAACCCTACCCCCTCCTGCTTCCAATCAGACTGTGCCAATTTTGGAAGAGTTAAGGTAAGTGTTGTGTAGGGGCGGGTTTCACGACTAATTAGAGCTTGCCTCACCTAGATGTGACTAAACCCGCCCCAAGACTGCTCGGATAAGCTCCAATTTCATTTACTCTCCCCTCGTTTCCCCCGCTTCCCCCGCTTCCCCTGCTTCCTCTGCTCCCCCAGCTCCCCCTGCTAACCGCTAATCTCTCATCCTCTGTAACTGCGTTCTCTGTCGCCTACGCCGCTGAGGTGGTGATTGGCGACGGGCTTGTAAAGAAACGACTTGAGCCTCACTACTTTCTCTGGCTACCCGAATCAACAATCCAGCCGAACACAAATTGGCAATCATGGAACTTCCCCCATAACTAAAAAATGGGAAAGGTAAACCCGTAGTCGGGAGAACCCCTGTGGCGACACCAATATTTAACAGCGACTGACCGACAATTACAATCATCGCTCCGATCGCAACTAACCGATGCACGGGATGACGGGTTTTCAATGCCACAATTGTTGCCAAGGTAGCATAAGCTACGATCAGCAGCAGCAACAACGTACTGCCGACAAAGCCAAATTCTTCAGCAAATACGGCAAAAATAAAGTCGGTATACTGAATCGGTAAATAAAACAACTTTTGTTGGGATAAACCAAACCCTGAACCCCAGGTTCCTCCCGAACCCACCGCCAGCAGGCTTTGAATCAATTGATAGCCGTCATTCATCGGATCAGCCCAGGGATTAAGAAATGACATCACCCGACGCCGCTGATACTCTTTGATGCTGATACTAATCGTTGCCAGTAACACGCCTCCCAAGGCGGTTCCTCCTAAGTAGGAAAAGGGTAACCCAGCCGCCAGTGCAATGAGCCACAGCGTCATCCCACATAGCGCCGTTGTACTCAGATTGGGTTGGAGCAAAATTCCCAACAGCACTAGGGCAAACATCCCTAGCCAGAACAGGCGTACTCGCACGGAAATCTGTTGCCATTGCCCAAAGATGCAAGCACTCTGAAGGATCAGAAACGGTTTAATTAATTCCGAGGGTTGTAGGGGAACAGGACCCAGGGATAGCCAACGGGTTGCGCCATTCACCGTCGTCCCCACACCGGGAATTAGGATGATCAAGATCAACCCCAATAACACCAGCATTATCCAATGGGCAATTTTGAGGATATACCGTAAAGGCGATCGCACAAAAAAGTTAAAGGCGATCATGCCTAGGGTAATCCAGATGAGCTGTCGCTTAAAGTAATATAAACCGTCACCAAACTCAGCATCGGCACTAGGATAGGATGCGGAGAACAGCACCGCCAAACCCACCAATAGCCACAGAAAGGTTAACCAGCGCAATAGACGGGCATCGATTGCCCAGTCCTTAGCCGAAGGATGAATCCATGAAATCAGATTGCGTAGAGTCACTAATCGTCAATGATTACTCTCAAATAGGGTAACGCAACCGGAGCCGACCATCCAGTAATCGTTCGTGTTCGTTCGTAGTTGCGCTGTCTTCGCCGATTTGCCTCAGATCACCAAAATGCTCAAACCCATCTTGTCATCGCGATCGCGTATCGATGGATTAATCCGACTGCTTCTAGCCAAAGTAGAGCATCTAAACATTAGCTTTCCGTGAATTCAGGGTTGAGTCGGACGAATAATGCTTCCTCGGTTATCTGCGGCTGAGTGCAACATTTCTACTCCCAGGAGAGAAATAAATGAAGCAGGTTTATCGAAGAGTTCTGTTTGTTTTGGCGATGACGAGTGCGATAAAGGTTGGAATATTCGCCAAAATTGTTCTCTTCAATTAAACATTCCTCTATACAACTTTCTTCTTTCCGTTGCTCCAGTCGGTCACAAATTCGATCAATACAACCCTTGGTGTTACCATCAATCACAAAACCTAACATAGCAGCACATCCATGACGAGGACAGTATATACCGTTAACAAAACGCACAATCCCTTCTGTAATATATTTTTTGGCTAACTCTCTGTCTTTACCGGTTGTCCTGCTACTCACTCGTTTACACTCCATACCGAAGTATTCTTCTTCATCAAAGCTATAGATAATTTTTATATCGATTCTACCTTCTGGTTCAACTGAATCTGATGAAGACAAAGTACCAACTTCGGGTTCAATTCGGAGCTGGCTTTTTAACCCGGGACGAGAGTTCTTTTCGGATGTCATCGCTCTCCGCAAATAGCCAGAGATTTTTGGTTCGAGCATTGTTGGACTAACCTCATCAATAGTTATGACCTTTGACCAAGCAACGACAGTGATATTTAAAATTGTGGCAATAATATCTACAGATATGTTTATTGTCGCTTGTCCAACTGCACTCGATTCATCCAATGGAAGCATGACTTGTTCTTAAATATTCAGATAGTATAGTATCTGCATCATTTAAACCAGCAGAACGAGTCCAATAAATACGTTTAGCTGGTTTGACGATGTAGATATCTTTTCCTACATAAATTCGCAAGTCTCGACGGGTATAAATGTGGTCAGCGATTTGCTGGGGTAACTGTTCAGCAATTTTCTTAAGAACTATTTCTAATTGCTGACCGGGAATAGTTTTTACAATGGGTAAATGACTTGATACAGAGATTATGCTAAACTTAACCACCTGTAATGGTGCTTTGCCAACATCAATCACTTCAGCAACTATTTTTCTTTCATTTAGTGTTTGTAAAAATGGTTGAATCACGCCGATTAACTGTGTTGCATACTGGGTTAACTCGTCAGGTTTAACTCGCCTCACTGCTAGAGACTGCTCCCTATTCATATATAAATCGATGGTTATTTGATTTTTATCTTCAACGATAATTTGTTCTATTTCATCTAATTCATAAAGGCGAAACACTAATTCATCTAACTTGAGTTTTAAATCAGATTCTGAAGAATGTCGATTTAAATTACACAGTTCTCCTTCTATATGAATAATTTGCTCAACTAAGGGTAAATTTTCAGGATTGATTGTAGGAATAGGCAGACGTAATAAGTCCTGAGTCATAACTTTATTACGTTCTATCCCCCAAGCAGAAGCCGTCATAAATAGAAAATAATTTGTTACTGATGAATTAAGAACAGCATTGATATAATGGGCTTTAAATTCTGAATTCACTCGAATTCCAGAATAGCTTATTGTGTAAACTATATCTTCAGAGCTAAAAGCAGCTTTAATATTAGTAAATTCAACTTTTTCTGCAACAATAATCAGTGGACTTTTATAAATGTTAGAGTCCCTGGGGGATTCTACTTTAGGATAATCAAAATATTCTAATTCATCTGGATTAATTTTATATTTCGGCATCATGCCAGAATCAAGAAATTTTTTTCCATATAGGTAAGATGGAGAGTGTTTACGTTTACTTTTATTGCCAACTTTCAATCCAGATTTAGGGGAAATATCTGCTATTTTATCAATTTCTTCATAGCATGTGCGTAACCGTTGAATGAGTGATAAATCTCTAGCAGACCCCCAGGTAGCGATCTTAAGCATATCAGAGTCGAATGCAACAGCATGTACTGATATTTTTTTTATATTTTCTGAACTAATTTCGATAATTCCATGCTTTCTAAATTCTACAGAACGTTCTGGACAGACAAAGTAAAATGAATCTTTATCTTTAAATCTTGCTTGCTCAAACTCAGCAATTAAAACTATGGCAGGAGCCTCTGAATGAGGAAATATATGTTCTCTACGTAGCTTAGAAAAATTAATAATTATCTTAGGATAAAACCGTTTTAAAAGTTCTTTTTTCGCTTCTTTAGCATCTGGATGATTACTAAAAAAACGCTGACCATGTAAAATTAGACCAATTTGAGTACGAGTATTGGCAAAATCGCCTATACGCCACAAAAATGCTTGATCAGGTGGTGTACCATAAGCCGTAGGGTATCCTTTGGGGTATCCCATTTCAGGGCGCTTACGGTTACAGTATGCTGATGCGGATTTAGTTGCTTCCGACTTTGTCCAAGGTGGATTGCCGACAATTGCACTAAACTGTTTATGAGTAAAAGGTTCTATTGTATTGAATTCTGCCCCTTCATCAAAAGCATCACCAATAAACAAATTTTTGCCAATGATTTTTTCAAATTGTAAATCTTCTGAAATACCAGGATTTCGTTCTAATTCATAATCTAGCTCTAAAGCTGTAAGATATAAACTAAACGCAGCAATTTGAATAGCTTTTTGTTTTATATCTACACCATAAATTTGATGGTAGAGGGTGTCACGAACTAGCTGACGGTAATTCTGCTCTCCACTAGCCAAACGCTTCACCACTAATCGTCGTAAAGCGTCTACTAAAAACACGCCTGAACCACAAGCAAGGTCGAGAACTTTGGCATTGCCATCAAGTTGCTTAAAGACTTCTGATAGAACTAGGTCAACTAAATTAATTGGTGTATAGTGGGTACTATTAGCTTTGGCAGACTTGGCATCTTCTGCATAAATAAACTTCTCGTAAATTGCACTAATTAACTCGACAGGAATTACTTTAAAATTATAGGCTCGCCAAAGACGTAGTTGACCCGTTTTCAATTCTTGCAGCCCACCGATAAAGTTTTTGATCACTTCTAAATGCTTTAGCTGCACTCGATTTATCTCTTCGCTGGATAAGCTAAATAAGTCTCCATTAAATGTTCTTTGTATCCAGGAAAATAAATGCTCAGTGGCTGACTTATTCTCTAGGATTTCCGTAAAACTATTGAATCCGAATTGTCGCTGTAACAACTGAAAATCAAGGATTTCTCTATCTTGAAGATAAGCGACAAAGATAGACTGAATCAAAAGACTCTGAGCAACCGAACGGTTTAACCTTTTATCCTCGACTAAAATCTCTTCCGTATCGGTTAAATCTTTAACCAAAACCGCATCAACTCTTTGCTTGCGATCAATTTGCTTAGCTTTTTCCCATTGCCAAAATTCACCCGACTCAATTTGGATACGGCTGGCATACTGATTTAATTGCTTCAATCCTGTTTCAGTCTGCTGAAAAATCTCAATCAGATGTCGATCTGGATTATTTCTATCGTTTTCTGTCGGTTGAGAATAGCAGTTATAAAGTAAAACCTTAGTGGGAGTCACAACCCACAACATTGGAGCTAAACCATGATTCCAAGACAATTGGTGCAATCGAGCTAGTTCTTGAGGCTCAGGATCTGATTCTTGCAGTTGCGTAAAATAGATGCAAGGCGATCCACATAACTCAAAAATTGCTGTAGCATTTAGCTGTTCAGGATTAATAACTGCACTATATTTAATCCGTTTATCCAGTTGTTGAGGATTACTACGAAGTGATGCCGCTGGAATAACGCCAGATGTGGGAATGCCATTCCGATAGAAGCCTGTTGCTTCCATAACTTGCAAATATGAAGTTATGACCGCAGTTTGGGAAGTCATACCGCTAACTCCATGGGATATCTAATTCGTCACTAACTTGTCAACTGGATTTATAGCTCCTAGACGAGTCCGCTTGTCAAAGTCTAAAACTTGATGCTTTTCAGCTTCCCGGTATAGCTCAGTAATTACGTCACCAACTGGACCAACTTCCCGAATAACAACCTGTCCTTTGTTTTTCCCTGACGCCTCCAAGACTGTTAACCCAAAATGTTTGACATCTTCAATCAGATAAAGCTGGGAGTTAACGAAGACTAGACTATGAGCAAAAAGATCAGGCTTGTGATTCTTTGCTCTCAAGAACTCAAGCACCCGCCGAATTTCTTGAAGTGAGAGTTTTTCTCTCAACCTCTCAATCGTCTTAATTTCCAAGACTTGTTCCCATCGGTAAACGACTTTAGGATGCTTGGGGTTGCCAAACTTCCTGGGAACAATCAGCCCAGTGCGATCTAAGTAACTCAACCGACTAGAGCTGATACCCGTTAGGGCTATGGTTTCCGGTCGGTTAAATCCGCTAACCACAAAAGACTCCTGGATATCACAGTTAGAACAAGAATAACTCGATTGTTTTAATTTTAAACCGAAATTAAAACATTTATTTAAAAATTTTCACTAATGTATATTGTATCGGCTTGCTTTTCAGCGCAATCATCGCCTGTAGTCTACTAACTTGAAAACTGCTGTAAATGCGTGACAGCTTACCTTCGACAATCTTCAATCAAAAAGGGGTCATCGCGACCCCCCACCTTTGCCTTAGAAGCTATTTTTTTTAAAGCAATCCAGTATTTGTACCTTGTTTGCCAGTCGCTAGCTTCACTTTGATAATTTTGCCGCCCATTTTCATGATCCGCTGTTGTTCCCGAAACCAGTTGTCGTAGGGAACTAACTTAGTGAAATAGGTGTTTTGCAACTCCCGTTGAGTTCTGGTTCTAGTTTGGCTAGGGACGCAAGCCGTCACCTGAAACATTCGCATGATTGAAGTTCTCCTAATTAAAACTCAAAAACTTTATATTGCAATCAGGTTTGGGACTCAACTGTCAATACTAGATTGTCAAAACTCATCTGCTTAACTAAAAAGTCAGACTTGCCTTTAACAAGCTAGCACTCACAATTGATTTCCCAAACCTTGAAAAAATGACCGACTACAGGTTCACAAGGGAACGTTCCAGAATTCTCTAGCTCAAACCCGAGCAAATGTAGTCGAAGTAAACACCCATTTCCTTGCCAGCATCAGCACCCACCAGACTGGCGGTAACTTCTTTCATGGCTTGGATAGCTTGTACGGTGGAACTAATGGGAACACCTAGAGAATTATAGGTTTCCTTGAGTCCATTCAGTACACGCTCATCCAGGATGGAGGTGTCACCCGCCAACATGGCATAGGTGGAGTAGCGCAGATAGTAGTCCAAGTCGCGGATACAAGCAGCGTAGCGGCGAGTGGTGTACATGTTGCCACCCGGACGAGTGATATCCGAGTAGAGCAAAGACTTGGCAACAGCTTCTTTAACGATAGTTGCTGCGTTAGCACTGATTGTGGTTGCCGCACGCACCCGCAATTCACCCGTGGCGAAATAGCCCTTGAGCTTGTCCATCGCAGAGGCGTCCAGGTATTTTCCTTGAACGTCGGAAGAGTTAATAACAGAGGTAATTGCGTCTTGCATCGATTCTATTTTCCTTATTTCACCTAGTCTCTCGAATCCTTAAGACAGACGTGCAACGTCCAGGTGTGGAAGCGTCATGCTACGTCTTTCCCAGTCGGATAGGGTCTACTGCATTGCTCCGATTACATAGTCGAAGTAGGAGCCAGCTTCAGCCGCATCTTCCCCAGCCATCATACCGGTAGCAGCGTTTTTCATGGCACGAACGCCTTCGACAACAGCGTCAACGGGAGTCCCTAAAGACTTGTACATTTCCCGCACACCGACTAAGCCAATTTCTTCAATTGGGGTAACATCGCCAGCAACAACACCATAAGTGATTAGGCGCAGATAGTAGTCCAAGTCACGCAGACAAGTTGCTGTCATTTCTTCACCGTAGGCATTACCACCGGGAGAAACAACATCAGGACGCTTCTGGAATAACTGGTCTCCAGCTTGCTTAACGATGCGCTCACGAGAGTCTGTCAACGTTTGAGCAACCCGTAGGCGACGATCACCAGAGGTCACAAACGACTTGATCCGGTCTAATTCACCAGGGCTTAGGTAACGAGCCTCGGCATCGGCATTCACGATTGATTTCGTGACTATACTCATTTACAGGATTCCTCCTCCAAGAATGTAACCAGGTGTGTGTACTTAAACTGGCTTATTGTAACTGTTGAAACGCTGAAACGCTTCCCAATGGGCTAGGCTCTCCAGCTTAATGGCTGACTCTGCCCGATCTTGAAACGACTTAATCGACTCAAGATTGGTGAGAGTAGCTAGCGATACATTAGGTCAGTGAGACAGCTCTCTTCCGCAAATATTTTGCGATAGATTGTTCACATTTTTCCTATGTTCGCAACATTTTGTAACATTTGTCCTCAGATTTAGGGGTGGGGAACCCTAACTGTAGAGACGTAGCAGGCTACGTCTCTACACCTGATCTTCCTCAAAGACGTGCCATGGCACGCCTAGAACATTACCCTAATCCCTAATCAGAGATAGCTTTGATACTGCCCAAGTAATTGCCTGCTGGCAATGAGGGAACGCGAGGATAGGGAACCACATAGTCCCCGAAGAAACGAGCATACTCTGAACTATCCACGATCGCAACCACAGCCGCATTCAGTCCCTGTTCAGCCATGAGTTTGGTGTAGTCCTGAATCTCCGTTTGAGTCGCAGGAGTGCGTCCCAACAGATGACGGAACAAGAACTCGATGACTTTAGCACTGGGATAGGGTGAGTAGAAGCGCTGGCGATAGCTTTCACTACAAGCCAATCCCTTAACAAAGCCGCGCACCGAGATGTCACCTTGGCTCAGTTGACGCTCTAAATCAGGCTGTCGATAGGATGGGGGAATTTCACCCGTCCAGATATCCATCACCTGAGCGTAAATTGCCTCAATCACCTGAGCCGTTTCATCCAGATTTCCGGGGTTTAGGCGAAAAATCCGTGCCGGTTTACGATTGGCAATTCCGATGGCGGGTTGAACCGCAGGATTATTGTCCTTGGGTACAGAACGACTGAGTTCGACAAAATCAGGCTTAGTCGCCGCCATATCCGCGATCGCTTTCCCTGTCAAAGGCAGTTTTGCCCCATCCACTCGCGAACTGACTGGCTCAAAGCTAGGAACCACCAGTTGATCATTCTGCTTGGTCAGCTTGTTATAGAGTTTCTCGGTATTGGGGAAGTTCGCCGCCGGTAAAGTGGGGAAGCGACGATAGGGAACCGTATCTTCACCAAAGACTTGAACATACTCCATGCTGTTAACCATGGCGCTGATAAAGCCTCGGATACCCTGGGATGCCAGAATCTGGTTGTACTTCTGGATTTCCTTTTGATTTTCCGGTGCTCGACCCAAGAAATGCTTGGTTCCCAACTCAATCACCTTGGTGTTGGGATAAGGCGTGTAGAACTCTTTGATGTAGAGTTCAGAGCATCCTAACCCTTCAATAAACTCCTTGAGGTTAATCTCACCGTTCCCCAGCTTGCTTTCCAGGCTAGAGAACTGACCTTTGACCACATAAGGTTCAACATCACGCTCAAAGATCTGGCGATACGCCGCACGAATCAGAACCTTCACCGCTGGCTTATCGTTGAGATCCGTCAGCTTAAAGATCTTGGTCTGCTGGCGCTTAGTGTTAACGCCCTGATTAATCCGGAATTGAACATCCGGCTCAGTCCGCGTTTCTGACACCTCTGCCATCGTCACATAGGCGGGAGTAGCTGGGACTTCTGGCTTAGTCCCCACATCCTCACGAATCGCACCCGGTCGAGTAGATCGCAATTGTAAACCGCCCGGTGTCAGATAGCGCTCGTAGGGAACCGTATCTTCCCCAAAGGCTTCCTCGTATTCTTTGCTGTCAATCAGCATATCAACCAGGGCGTAGAACCCTTTCTTGGCACAAATATCAAAGTATTTGTTCGTTTCCCCGCGCCCGTAAGTGGGGCGTCCCAATAGACGACGGTGGATATATTCCACAGCCTTCATCACATACAGAGATGTCCAGTACATCTTGCGGAAGACATCGGACTTCGCCAAGATGCGGATAAACTCCCGGATGGTAATTTCGCCATTTTCCAGCTTAATCTCCGCCACTTTCTGGCGTTGACCATCATACACATCCCGCCCAAAGACTTGGCGATAGCAGGCACTAATCACCTTTTGGGTTGAGCTTTCGGCAAATGTGACACTAGCCGCCTTAGTGCTAGGAATCTGGTCTAAGCGGAAGACTTTCGCCCCCAGAGAACCGGGAAACTCACCCCTTGCCTGAGGATTGCTGTTTTGGTTATTCGTCGCCGGTCCGCGATGGATCAGGATGCGCTTAGTATCCTTGCCAAACCCAGCCGGTTGCGTGTTGGGATTGCGCGTTTCTTTGGGGAAAATTGCCCCAAACTGAATCTCTAAGGGGTCATTACCAGCACCGTAGGGGTGTTGATCCGGTAACGGCTGCTCGTACTTAGCAAAGGTGGTGATAAATTGCGGTACTTTGCGGAAAGGGGCGCTGTATTTGAGCAAATCTTGCTGCATTCCCCAGTTGCGGCATTCCTGAGCCTCCTGTCCCAATCCCCGTAGGTAGGGAACAGTTTCTTCACCAAAGTAATCGGAGTATTCCTGAGAATACACCAAGGCATCTACCAGCGCAGGTAAACCGCCATCGGACACAATCGAGAAGTAGGTCTGAACTTCTTCGCGAGAGGACGGACCCCGACCCAGGAAATGACGGAATGCCAGTTCTAAAGCACGACTGTTTATAAAGGGTTCGTAAAATTGCTTACGATATAGGGGCGATTTACCCAGGCGACGCACAAACTCCTTCATGGAGATATCGCCGTTTTTCACCTGAGATTCTAGGTAGGAGATGGATTGGCTGTAGG
The DNA here is from genome assembly GCF_040217205.1 of Coleofasciculus sp. A1-SPW-01. Classification (NCBI taxonomy): domain Bacteria; kingdom Bacillati; phylum Cyanobacteriota; class Cyanophyceae; order Coleofasciculales; family Coleofasciculaceae; genus Coleofasciculus; species Coleofasciculus sp. A1-SPW-01. The sequence continues at coordinate 98,845 of NZ_JAVJNP010000090.1, forward strand.
CGCGGCTAATGTCACGCTCAAAGATCTGCCGATACGCCGCTTTAACCACTTGGTTCTTTTCTGACGCTGATAGTCCCGGCTTCATCACGAACTTCGGACGCCGTTCTGCGGCATTAAAGTAGCTTTGAGGCAGTTGTAACCCTTGCTGATCCGGCGAAGGACGTTGGCGGACTTTATCGGCTGGATTCGGGGCTTTGAATTCGTTAATCAGAATCTCAAAGTACTCACCAACCAGTTGGGCGGCTTCAGCATCGCGCTTAAAGTATCCCAAAGACGCTGCCCGCATTTCTTGCAGTGCCAGTAATGTGGCATCTCCAGAGCAGGCATTTTCGATAATTTCCCGTAATCCTCGGACGTTGACGGTAATAATATTCGGGTCACCGGCAACGATTGAGTAGGTGAGGTAGCGCAGCATCCAAGACAAGTCCCGCAGGGATTTCTGCATATTGCTTGGACCATAACGGGCGACGTTTATCGGTCGGAATCCCGATGGCGCTGGACCGCCACTGGAGGCGCTAAAGATGTTCCGGAATCCTTCAAAGAACCCTCCGCCACTTTCTACATACGTCGCGGTTCCTAGTGTCATCGTGCGTCTGACATCACCTGTACCCGCACCACTGGTTGCCATTGCCATTTCCGGTGCAGGTTCTTCTTGGGGCTTTTCTAAATACGCCATCGGAGAACCGCCGACAAAAATCCGGTTAGCGGCACGAGATACGATCAAGTCTGAGTTTTGAGTAATCAGATTGGCAATATCTATGCGTCTTGTACCGGATTGGAAGTATTCGGACAGCTCAAGCAGCTCTCCTTTACCCAAAAACCGATCTTGCTGTTCGGCTTGGATAATGTTGCTAATCGGTACAGTTTGATACAGTTGCGGACGTGCAACTGAGCTTCCACCACTTGCCTTAACACTCATTGATTTTCAAACGCTCCCATCGACAATTGCTACTGACTGTGTTAAGCCTGACCAGGGGATTCATCTAGGTCACTGTCGTTTACATTCTTAGGCTCAGTACATTAAGATTTTTTCCCAGACCTACTTGTTCAGGGAATGGGATATCCTGCGTTACCTTGCCCTAAATCAACCAGTGACCTCGCTCAACCTGGTCAGAATCTAGATTAAAACGTTTCTGATCTGCTTAACGGCTTTATTAAGAAGTGTATAGAATACATGCCAAAATTTTACAGTGTCATAACAGAGTCATCATAGTGGATTAATCTCACTCACTGAGAAAAAGCATAAGTTTTGTTACATTAGTTCGGGTTCCGAGGGGTGAAGGAGCTGGGGGAGCTGGGGAAGCAAAGGACGAATGACAAATGACCAATGACGAATGACCAATGACGAATGACCAATGACGAATGACCAATGACAAAGGACAAATGACGAATGACCAATGACAATACCAGCATGGCTGTAGCCCAATTGTATGACGCTTACCCCTTTCCCCCAGAACCCTTGCTGGATGAACCGCCGCCTGGGTATAACTGGCGCTGGAATTGGTTAGCCGCCTATAGTTTCTGCACGGGTCAAAAACCGTCAAGGCAGGATATTCGGATTTTGGATGCTGGCTGTGGTACAGGGGTAGGAACCGAATATTTGGTTCACCTGAATCCCCAAGCTGCGGTGGTGGGCATCGATTTGAGTGCTGGGGCGTTGCAGGTGGCGCAGGAGAGGTGTCATCGTTCTGGGGCGAATCGGGTTGAGTTTCATCACTTGAGTCTTTATGATGCCCAGGAATTGGAGGGAGAGTTTGATTTAATTAACTGTGTAGGCGTATTGCATCATTTGCCTGATCCGATTCGCGGTATTCAGGCATTAGCCCCTAAGTTAGCACCAGGGGGCTTGATGCATATTTTTGTCTATGCTGAATTGGGGCGCTGGGAAGTGCGGCTAATGCAACAGGCGATCGCACTCTTGCAAGGGGAACAGCGTGGGGATTACCACGATGGTGTGCAAGTCGGACGCCAGGTGTTTGAATCTTTACCAGAAAATAACCGAATTGTCAAGCGAGAAAAAGAACGTTGGTCATTGGAAAATCAACGGGATGCGAATTTCGCGGATATGTATGTGCATCCCCAAGAGATTGACTACACGATTGACAGTCTATTTGAGTTAATTGATGCGTCGGGGTTAGAATTTATCGGCTTTTCTAATCCTAGATATTGGCAATTGGATCGCCTATTGGGGAAAAATCCAGGATTAATGGAACGGGCGAGTGGGTTGAGCGATCGCGAACAGTATCGTTTAATTGAATTGTTAGATCCAGACCTATCTCATTATGAGTTTTTCTTGGGGCGTCCACCTTTACCGAAGGTTGATTGGTCACAGGATCAGGAGTTATTAGCGGCGATTCCAGAACGCAATCCCTGTATGGAAGGGTGGCCCAGTCAATGTTTATTTAACTACGACTATCAGATTATCAATTTATCAGATGCGGAGTTTGCTTTTCTGCAAGCCTGCGACGAGAACAGTAGTCAACAACGCACTGTGGCAGAGATTTTAAGGGAGGTAGAGTTAGGATTAGATGGAGTGCGATCGCTCCAACAGCAACAGCTTATTATCTTGAGTCGGTAATCGTCATTTGTCATTTGTCATTCGTCATTTGTCATTCTTTATTTGTCATTTATTGCTCCCCTCTCCCCTGGTGGGAGAGGGGCTGGGGGAGAGGGGGATATGCGACTAAACCCGCCCCTAAACCCAACCGTACACACACATTAGGTTCTGATTTCTGTAAGCGAAAGTTATAGTCAGGGCGGGTTTAGTTAAGTTAGTGGTTTGAGCCGATGCGTTATTGGTGAAACCCGCCCCTACACATTCAAAACTAAAAATTTCTTATCGTAAATTGTCAATGCGCGTTATTATCCAGCGAGTTAAATCCTCTCAAGTTACCGTTAACGGTGAAGTCGTTGGCAAAATTGGTCGAGGACTAAATTTATTAGTAGGAATTGCTGATAGCGATACGGAAACTGAATTAGATTGGATGGCGCGAAAATGCTTGGATTTGCGGTTATTTCCGGGAACCAATAGTGATAGCGATCGCTGGGAACAATCGGTTCAGGAAATTGGCGGTGAATTGTTGGTGGTGAGTCAGTTTACCTTGTATGGCGATTGTCGTAAAGGACGTCGTCCATCATTTTCGCGATCGGCAAATCCAGAACAAGCCGAACAGCTTTATCAGCAGTTTGTGGAAAAGTTGCGTCAAAGTGGGTTACGAGTGGAAACCGGGGTATTTGGGGCGATGATGCAAGTCTCGATTGAAAATGATGGACCCGTGACATTGCTACTGGAGCGGTAGAATTGATGAAATCTTGGTAGTGCGAGCATCTTGCTCGCTACCCATTCCCAATTGAAATGCGTGACAGCTTGTTAGTTAACACTCAGATATTGCTCCCTTCTCAATAAAGCAAATTGTAGTAGTATGGCACACCTAATTGGGTTAAGCTGTTCGGCATTTAAACCTTAATATCAATAACGGCGAAAGCCTTGTAGTGCGTTTAGCGAAGCCATGCCGCAGGCTTTGCATCTTGCTCACTACTAATACCCAATTTAAATGCATGACAGCTTAGGACTTACGCACAAACACTATTTAGGGTAGGGGCACGATATTATCTTGTCCTTACAGCTTAAGCCAGAAACCCCTCACCCCCAGCCCCTCTCCCACTCTGGGGAGAGGGGAGCAAGAAAGTCAGTCCTAGTTATTATCAAAAAGGATTACCTGTTATGATGAAACCCGCCCAGTGATAAGGATGCTCAAAGGGAGGTTTACCTGCCATCATTTTATCCGAATCTTGTTGAATTAAAGCCGCTTCAGTTTTGAGATATTCGCTCGCGTGAGGATGAGTGGCTTTTACATCTTGAGCGAGTTTAAGATACCAATTCACTAGGTCACGATTTGTAACTTGCTTGAGCCAATTTTGTGCCTGTTTGAGAGCAGACACCGGATGTTCACCCGCTTTCAGATATTGATAAAAACGAATGGTTAGCCAAGCGGTTGAACGTTCATCTACCATCCAAAGGGTACTAATCACATAACTTACGCCTTTGGCTAGAAATGCACTAACTAATCCCACATATTCATCAATCAGGTTCTGGGAATTCGTAATCCCGGTTTCGCAAGCGGAGAGAAAGATGAGATTGTAATTGCCAAAGTCTAACTGTTCAAAAATATCTGCCATAGTTAGCTTATCAGCCAATGTCAGTTGTAGGGCTGATGCTTTAGGATTGTCTAGATTGTGATAAGCATGACCTGTGAATTGAAATGTACCTGTATTTGATTGTAATCGCTGAATCAGTTTGACTTTATCCAGTGTGGAAATATCCAGGAGTTGATATTGGGGATATAAGACGGCAATCACATTAGCTGCAATCCTAGAATAGCGTAAGTTATCAGAGGGATTTTCTAGACTGAGGAGCGATTGGGCAGATTGATAGGGTTGCAAGTTTAATCCGATTTGAAAACTGGGTAGATAGGTAATGGTAAACTTTGGGGGAAAAAGGTAATGGAGAGGGAGGAGATGTAAGTCGCGATGGGGAATTAAAATGAGTTGGTCAATATCTCTGAGATAGGGCAAAATATCACGAATATGGAGAATATATTCCAGGCTGCGTAATTGAGAGTCCATACTTTGCCACCAAATAGAGGTTGTTTGGTGCGGTTTGCTGTAATGGCGATAGTCTTGTTTCCATCGCTCTAACCAGTCTTCAAACTCTCGCAATTGATTGGCGGTTGCTGGATAAGATTGTTTGGGTTGATTAAAGAAAGGAAATGGCGAGCGCTTTTTCTTCGATTTTAAGGGTTGAAGCTGGAGGATTTGCGGTGGTTGGTTATGTTTGAGGATAAAGGTAGTAATCGCGGCGGGACTAATGTGCCAGTAAATTGCAGCAGTATGGGAATTAAGTTGCTGTTGGATTTGGTTATAGGTGAGGTTGGGAGCTTTATAGGCTTTGCCATATTGTAGCCAGCCTAAGCAGGTATTTTTGCGTTCTTCAGCTAATTCTAGGGCTTGAATTTGTTGTTCGGGTTCGGATGACTGGGCGAGGGTATCGACTTGGTATTGATTAAATCCGGCAAATTTCTGTTTGAAGTGGATATAGTTTTCATCGCTAAAGTTAGAGTCTTGCAGCCATCGTTCTAATAAATCAGTACCTTGGTTAAGTAGTTCTTGGACTTGTTTCGGCGTGCTGATGTATTGACAAACCCGGATTAAGTCTTGCAAAACTTCTAGTTGTCGCTGGCGATATTTGGTAGTATCAAGAAGATTCAAAGCTTTGTCATAAGAATCTTTGGCTTTGAGTAAGTTATCGAGATTAGCTTCCTGTTGTCCTAGTTGGTAATAGGCTCGAGCTTCACCATAGTAGAGTTCGCCACGCCCTTCTCGGTGTTCAGGCGTGTCTAAGTTAAGGTTGTTTCTTCCATTTTCCCAGTTTTGGAAGGCTTCATCGTAGCGTTTCAGGTAGAATAATGCCGAACCTCGATTTATCCAAGCTATATAGTAGTCAGGTCGAATTTCAATGGCTTTATCGCAACTTGCGATCGCCTCTTCGTATTTCCCTAATTTATACAGCGCACCACCACGTACATTCCAGGCATAATAGTAGTCAGGATTAATTTCAACCACTTTATCGAAACTGGCGATCGCCTCTTCATATTTCCCTAACTTATCCAGCGCATCACCCCGATTACTCCAAGCTGTGTAGTAGTCAGGATTAATTTCAACCACTTTATCGAAACTGGCGATCGCCTCTTCATATTTCCCTAAATCATTTAGCACATCACCCCGATCACTCCAAGCTGTGTAGTAGTCAGGATTAATTTCAACCACTTTATTGAAACTCGTGATCGCCTCTTCATATTTCCCTAACTTATACAGCGCAACACCTCGGTTCCCCCAAGCTTTGTAGTAGTCAGGCTTAATTTCAACCACTTTATCGAAACTCGCGATCACCTCTTCATACTTCCCTACGTTATCTAGCGCAATACCCCGATTACTCCAAGCCATATAGTAGTCAGGATTAATTTCAATGGCTTTATCGTAACTCGCGATCGCCTCTTTATAGTTCCCTAACTCATACAGTACACCACCCCGGCCATTCCAGGCATAATAGTAGTCAGATTTAATTTCAATGGCTTTATCGTAACTCGCGATCGCCTCTTTATAGTTCCCTAACTCATACAGCACATAACCCCGCCCATTCCAGGCATAATAGTAGTCAGAATTAATTTCAATGGCTTTATCGAAACTAACAATTGCTTCCTCATACCGCTTCAACTCAGATAACGCAAGTCCTCGCCCTCGCCAATCTTGATAAGTGTGAGGTTCACGTTGAAGCACTTGGTAAAAATCTGCTGTTGCGGGTTCCTCTAATTTCAACCCTCGGTAAGCCATACCTCGATACGCTAGGGCTAAAATATAGCAGGGTTCAATATCTAAAGTTTTAGTCAGATAATCAACCGATTCCTGATATTGCTCTAAGCGATAACAAGCTAAACCTAACCCAAACAACACTTGGGGGTTTTCCGGTTCCCGTTGTTCGGCTTGCTGAAATATCTGCAACGCTTCTTGGTTTTGTCCCCGATCTAGCTGCTCATGTCCCTGCTGTAATAATACGGCAATATTATCATCCGACATGATCTGGTTTGCCTCCTGATGCTCTTATTCCTAGTATGTCCCCATTCACTATATTTTTGTCATCAAGAATAAGGATGCTTCGTTTTTTTTGCACGAAAGGGGAGAATTCAAAGCCTCTCTCCTTGTAGGAGAGAGGTTTGGAGAGAGGTTTTCCAGTTATATGGTGCGTTACGCTATCGCTAACGCACCCTACATATAGAACATATAGAGCCTTTGCGTTAGTTCTCAGGTGTGCCACGCCAGTAGGTTTTGACGTTTCACGGGAGCTAGAGCGGTAGAATAGCAGGATGCCCTCAACTGGATAAAATTCCATGTATCGCTTACGATCTCTCCCTTGGCGATCGCTACTCGAAATCTCAGGGATTACCACTGCGATCGCGATCGCCCTTGAAATTATCATCGGCTTAGGCGTCACCCAATCCGCTGCAATCCGCGAGATGCTCCAGTTTCTCTATACTCCTCCCCTAGGGATGATCATCGCCTTAATGGCTGCGGTGGGATTTGGAGTTCTCGCGGTTTATATTCTAGAACGCTTTTATCCCCAGGTTTTGATTAACAGTAACAGCTTGTGGGCATTAGTTCCCTGTTTAGCCCTAACTTTGTGGTTAAAATCACTATTGCCTGTACCCGCTTTCTTGGTAAGTTTAAGTTATGCCAACGTGGTTGCCGTTCTCGTTGGCGTATTTTGGAAAGGACGTCCCTATTGGCGCTAGCAAACTGAGTTCAAGATTAGCCGTAAATCAACAATAGACTGAGACATTGCCCATTGCATAAGACACACCGAGCGAAGTCGAGGTGTTGCCTCTTGCCTGTCCCGATCACAACACTTATTCAGCAGCCACTAATTATCAAACCCTGCGGCTTTTTATCGCCAATTCGTTTTGCGGATCTTCTACTAAGATAACCGGGATAGAACTTACTTCTAGAACGGCTTGCGATACGGAACCGACTCGCACCTGTTGCCAAGGTTGATGTCCCCGTTTCCCCATGACAATATCTGCCACTTGATACTCTTGCGCCACCCGAATAATTTCTTCTGGAATGGAACCCTTGATCGTGATAAATTTATAGCGAATATCACTGAGTAATCGTTGAGTGCGATCGCGCAGCTTTTCTACCTCCTCTATCTCATCACTATTGATCACATGTAATACAATCACTTCACCATCCGTGCGTCGAGCAATAGTAGCTACTTTCCTTAAAACTTCTGTCGCCAAGGGAGAGGTATCCACCGCCGCTAACAACACGGTATGAGTCACTACCGTTACTTTCGTCGGGTCAACCTCTCCCCGTTCCAATAATTTTGGCGCAAACGTAGGAATCGCCCAAGCACCAATGGGTGCTGTGGTCAAAATGGAAAGTGCTGCAATGGCTAAAATAATTTCTCCCCCTTCAATCCCCCTGGCTAAGGGAATCGCACCAATTGCCGCTTGAACCGTTGCTTTTGCCATATTTCCCGGCAGCAAAAACAGCAGTTCTCGCCCCGTCCAATTACTTCCCACTGTCGAGAGATACCAACCCACGGGACGACCGACAAACAAGCCAATAGCTAACACTAAAAGTCCTGGTAAAATTGTATCCCCTAATACTTGCAGTTGAACACTAGCGCCCAATAAAACAAATAAAACAATCTCCGCCACAACCCAAAGGCTATCAAATCCACCGCGTAGGCGTCGAGCCAACGGTGCATCCAATTCAATCAAAAAGAACCCCATCGCCATCGCAGCTAAATAGCCCGAATAAGGCAACACTTTATCGACAATCACCAATAATAAGGCAATTCCAGCGGCAATTAAAACATCTTGAACCGTATTTTGTGTCCAATTTTGTTCCGTTAGTAGCGAGACGATTAAACGAGCCGCCGCGTAGCCAATCAAGATGCCCAGTCCGATTTCAATAAATACTTGCAACGGTAGTAATTGCAACGCCGAAAGTGTAAATCCTCCAGGAAGGGTGATGGTTTCAATTCCGCCCTGACCTAAAAAACTTAACAGTAAACTGAATAAAAGTAATAAGAGAACATCGGATAAGGCACTCCCCGTGAGAATGGCATCGGGAATTCCCTTCGTCACTCCCCAACCCAAACGTTTTAGCCGCAGCATTCCCGGAACAATTACCGCCGGAGATTCTGCGCCAATGATGCAACCTAAGAGTAATCCCGTGGGAACGTCAAAGTGAAAAATCCAGATAGCGGCTAACGCGATCGCAATTGCTTCAAACCCCGCAGGCAAAAAGCCTAGCCGCAGCGCTACACTTCCCTGAGAAAGCAGCTTTTCCCGATCCAGCCCTAGTCCCGCCTTCATCAAGATAACCATCACGGCAACCGTTCGCAAACTATCCGCCGCTTCCAGCACATCTGAACTGATCACATTGCCAACTTGTGGTCCGAGGACAATTCCCACCAAAATCATACCGATCAACGGTGGCGCACCTAAACGACGGGCAATTTGACCCCCAAAAAAGCCCATCAGTAAAATCCACAATGCGCTAGTTAACATAGAAGATTCTGGTTCTGAGGAAGGATAAGAGACAAATAATTAATTCGACTGACTATCACGACGCCCTAGTTCATAAACAGCGCCACTGATACAAGCCAGAAGCCCCATACTGATTGCCCAACTGGAACCGAGTGTGAGTTCAACACCCCAGTTGCAGCCAGCGCCAACGACTAAAAATGGCACAATGCTGAACAGGGAAGCATAGAAAGCATTTTGAGCTTCTCTTCCCCGACGAGTGCGTTCATATTCCTTCATGGAAGTGTAGAGCGATCGCTCGGCAAAGTTAAACCAGCGATTCAGTTGTTCCATGATCCAGTGGCTTAGCGTCGAGAAGCCCCAGTACAGCGCTAGCGCCCACAACGATGCACCCGCGATCGCTGTCGTATTTAACTCGAATTGAAAGGGCAAAAGTTCAGTGATCATGAGTTGTTTGGTAGAATAGGGCGACTATTGACTCATTAATGTATCTTAACAAAAAGCAGTTTAACGAGTGAGAGGTAAGGCGCAAAGGTGCGGGGGAAGATGAGGGAGATGAGGGAGATGAGAAAGATAGGGGAGATGGAGCCGTTGCGATTTAACTCAAAACTCTACCTTACCCGATTGGCTATTGCCTATTGCCTATTGCCTATTGCCTATTCCCTGACGAATGACGAATGACAAATCCCAGCTTGCGGCAAAATAGGTAAGTTAGACCCCATCAGTTTTAATGTCAAGAAGAAACGATGACTAAGGCGAGCCAAAAACAAACCGAAAACCGCCCCAGTAAAAAAGCTGGGAAACGTTTAGCCATTGGAATAGGATTATTGATTGCACTTTTCGCGTGGATTGTAGATTTGCCTAGCGCGATCGCACAGGAGAATAGCGTCAACTATACGCTTACTGAATTACACTATCGAGATTTTTCTAATCAAAATTTAGAGGGAACCTCGTTTGCAGGTGCAGATCTACGCGGTGCCTCTTTTCGAGGAGCTTCTCTTCAAGGATCAATTCTCACCAAAGCGGCGTTTTTTGAGGCGGATTTAACCGGAGCTAACCTGTCCGAGACTTTAGCTGATCGAGTTGTCTTTGACGGCGCTAATTTAACCAATGCTATTTTTACTAATGCTATTGCCAGTCGTAGTCGCTTTTTTGATACAACGATTACAGGGGCTGATTTTTCCGGTGCAATCCTTGACACCTATCAAATATCATTAATGTGTCAACGGGCAGATGGCGTTAATCCCGTCACCGGCGTTTCAACGCGGGATAGTTTAGGGTGTCGTTAATTAGGGGCTGCTGAATAAGTGTTGTGGTAAAAGGGAGTTGGGGGAGCTGGGGGAGCAAGGGTACATTTTTCCTGAGCAAGGTGATGCCATAAGCTGTTCGGCATCTAAACCTTAATGTCAATAATGGTGAAATCCTTGTATGTAGGGCGTTAAGCGAAGCCATGCCGCAGGCTTTGCATCTTGCTCGCTACTAATACCCAATTTAAATGCATGACAGCTTACTTATGAAGGATGCTACGCCAAGGTTTATTACTGGTACACCTCAACCCTCAAAGTTTTTGTCTATTGAAAAACAACAGCAACGTTTACATTTCTGCCAGTAATTTCCTCGGCTGACACAATTGGTTTTAGGGTTGCGCTGACTTACCTCACACCTTTGAGTCGCATAGCTCCCTGTCTTTTAGTTGAGGAAATATGAACAATACAGTTAATCGTTGCTGTTGTTTGTTGACGAGACAGATATTCGGGTATACAGATGGTTTGACCTCGTTATCGTTCAATATTGGAGTTACACTAGACTAGACTCGGTTATCTGTCAGGGAAGCTTTATGGCTTCACTTTATAACTTTACTCCGTTCTGGTTTTTGTGGACTAGCAATGATACAGAAGTTTGTTTATTGAAAAATAAGGTAATAAATCGATATAAGAGTTCACGGATCATCCAACTCTTGCCTAAATCCCTCCAGAGAAGCCGAAGTACGATAGCTTACGCCGTTATGCATTTAAATGGGGTATTAGTAGCGAGCAAGATGCTCGCACTACAAGGATTGCGCCATTATTGACATTAAGGTTTATATGCCGAACAGCTTACACCTTCGCGTTACTTAAATCAGGAAAAACCTCCCGCACCGCCGAATGAACCAACTGATGATTCTGGACATTCACGCCCTTTGCCAACGCCACATCTGATGCGACAGCCTTGATTCCTTCATTGGCTAACTTGAGGACATAGGGTAACGTACTATTATTCAGGGCTTGAGTCGAACTCCAAGGTACAGCACCGGGCATATTGGGGACACCATAATGGACAACCCCTTCATCTATATAGGTGGGATTCGTGTGTGAGGTAGATTTCAAGGTTTCAATACATCCTCCCTGATCCACCGCCACATCAACAATTACAGCACCCGGATGCATTTGTTGCACCAAGCCACGAGGGACAAGAATTGGCGCTCGACGCCCCGGAACTAATACCGCCCCAATCAGTAAATCGGCTTGGGGAACGACGGCTTCAATTTGGGCTGAATTACTGTAAAGGAGTTCAACTCTGGAACCAAACAGAGTTTCTAAGTAGGCTAGACGTTCAACATTAATATCCAAAATCTGAACTTGAGCGCCCATTCCTACCGCTATTTTCGCCGCTTCTGTGCCGACAACACCACCCCCAAGAATCACCACGTTACCGCGTCTCACCCCAGGAACACCCCCTAATAGCACCCCGCGCCCACCTTGCTGGCGTTCCAGAAATCGAGCGCCAAATTGGACAGAAAGACGACCGGCAATAATGCTCATTGGTGTCAGCAAGGGGAGGCGGCGATCTGGAAGTTCCACAGTTTCATAAGCGATCGCACAAACACCACTATCGATTAAACACTCGGTCAACGGGCGATCCGCCGCCAAATGCAGGTAGGTAAACAGTAATTGTTCTTTCTGTAAATAGGGATACTCCGACGTTAGCGGTTCTTTCACCTTAACCACCAGTTCCCGATTCCACGCCTCGGCTGCTGTGGCGACAATCTTAGCGCCACTATGCTGATAGTCTTCATCGGTAAAGCCAGCACCCGCCCCCGCCTGGGTTTCAATCCAAACCTGATGTCCTGCTTCCTGTAAGACGCGAACACTACTAGGACTCAAGCCGACTCGAAATTCTTGGTCTTTTGTCTCTTTGGGTACACCGATTTCCATCGTTTTCCTTTATGTCATGCAGTTTTCAGGCGTTGTGCCATAAGAACTAAGCTTATACTCCTGGCGCGATCGCACAACACTGTTGTTGAATTTGGTATCACTTAACTGTATTAATTCTGTCCTTGCTTGTTTAAATGTTAAACTGAGTAAAGAAATATAACTAAATCATTACACCATCCTTGGCAACTATGACACAACCCCAACCTACAACCACTCCCCAACTCGCCGAACCCAAGTTCGGTTTCAATGAATATGCTGAACGTTTGAATGGTCGAGCCGCGATGATTGGCTTTGTCTTGACCTTGGCGATTGAATATGCTACAGGTCAGGGACTGCTAACGTGGCTAGGTTTGCAATAATACTGTGACATCTTATGGCAGTGAGAGTATTTTGCTCCCGAAAGGGTTCCTGGGCATAACCCAGTGAGCGATTCTGAACAAGTCAAACGTCTCACGTCAATTGTAGGGGCGGGTTTAGCCACTGAAGCTAGCTTACCTGCCAATAACTGACGAACAAAACCCGCCCTCCTCCGTCCCTGATTGCGACTATAGAGTATTAGTGTTAAAGAATAATGGGTTGTCAGTTAATCTGTCGATTGATCGGATAACCTAGAAGTAGATAAAGTACTTACGTGGAATAGAGATAAATAGCAAACCGTGATGAATGCCTTAGGACCTCGATTCTGGAAGTTAGCCTACCGCAAAGAGCCGATTTCTAGCTTTATTGTCACTGTCGGCGCTGTCGATGCCGTCATTGGCGGAGTTGGTGAACGCTGGTCGCTGCTAACATTTGGGTTAATGATGGTCATGTTAGCCTTATGTTTACGCTGGTGGCAAAGCCAACGCCGCCAAACCGAACTGGCTGAACAACCCGTAACCCATTATCTGCCATCAAGTCCTTCCCGTCCACCCTTACCGATGCTCAGTACCAGCAAACGTCATCCCCATCGCTGATGCTTCTTTGTTGCAAGTCGGGTGTATTGCAGAAGGCTCCAGGGCAGAAGGGTTCTTACTGGTACGTGGCATTTGAACCATTCAATCTGTCTTAAACCTTTATGGCAACCGCTATAATTTTTCGGGAAACTCAAGAAGACAGAGGCGGATTGGTGGGAATGACGCGCAAAACAACATTAGAGCGATTATATAAAATTGGTGAAGTTGCCAATCAAAGCGGATTATCGGTAAAAACGATTCGGTATTACGAAGAGGTGGGTTTACTGACGCCAACGACAACCCGTTCCGAATCAGGTTATCGCCTGTTTACCGAACAAACCCTAAATCGGTTAGCCTTTATCAAGCGATCGCAATCCCTCGGACTTAGCCTGAGTGAAATCCACGAAATCCTGGAGGTTCACGACTCCGGGGAATTACCCTGTGGTGCAGTCAAGCAACACTTGCTGCATAAAGTCGAGGAAATTAACCAGCAAATTCAAGCCCTAGAACTACTCAAATCAGAGCTTTTAGGCTTACTCTCAGGATGGCAAGAGCAGCCGCCGCGCGATCGCGTAGCTCAAACGATTTGCCCCAACATTCAATAAGTTCTGATAATTTCCTGTTCCCTGACAAATGATCAATAACAAAGGGGCAATTTTAATTTTAATCGGAGTCATGATAAGTTTGGCGACTATCAGCCATAAGGCAATAAGTCAGCCTTTACCTGTACCCGCTGTGCCATCTAGTCCGGAAAATCCTGCCCAACCGCCGCCTCCTACACCAACAAATCCACTCAATCCCGATAATTTATCTCCGCCTCAACCTCTCTCCTCTCCTGAAGCCTGGAGAAATCCGCGACTCATTTACACCTTTACAGGTCATAACACAGCCGTTGATTCGTTGTTCTTTAGCCTCGATGGAACAATTCTAATTAGCGGCGGTAGTCGTAACGATGGCAAAATTAAATTCTGGCAGCTAAAAACAGGTCGAGAAATCGACAGCCTGCGAGCGCAACGAACTTCAGTATCGGTTCTACGCTTATCACCCGATGGAGAAACCTTGGTCAGTTCTGGTACAGATTCTGCGGTTAATCTCTGGAACTGGAAAACCGGAGACTATATCCATCAGTTTCGTGATCATACCAGCAATGTTTTATCCTTGGCAATCACGCCAGATGGTCGCACCTTAGTCACAGGCGCTTTAGATGGAATTAGACTATGGGATTTAACCAAACAACGTCGAATCTATACCTTAGCGCGTTTCGATAACCAGACCTATGGACTGGCGATTCACCCCGATGGAGATATCCTGGCAAGTGGTCATAAGTTTGGTTCAATTAAACTCTGGAATCTAAAAACAGGACAGTCACTCAATCGGATTAGCGCCCATCGTGGTTCAGTTAATGCCTTGGCGTTTACACCCGATGGACAAACATTAGTCAGTGGTAGTTACGATCGCACAATTAAAATCTGGAATCTTAGAACGGGACAATTAGCACAGACTCTTTCGGGACATACGGGGCGAGTCTGGGCTGTGGCGATTAATCCCGATGGTGAAACTCTCGCTAGCGCCAGCCGTGACGGGGTGCGGTTATGGAATCTCAGAACCGGTGAACTGTTAGCGTTACTGACAGCCCATGACGATTGGGTGCATTCCGTTGCCTTTAGCCCTGATGGTACACTCCTAGCAACAGGTGGATTTGATCGGCAAATCAGGATTTGGCAAATTTCTCCCCTGAGTGGTGAAGAGTTGGCACAAGGTTCTCAGTAGGGGCTTGGTTACCAAGCCCTTACTTCACTGGGGGAGATGGGGGAGCTGTTGGCGTTATTTCTGCCTTCTTGCACTAGGATTTCTCCCGTACAGGCGTGTTCACTTAAAGGAAATCTAGTATAAACTAGAGGACAAAAGCTATAAAAGCTTAGCTTACTATAAAGCCAAGTTAATCTTTGGAAAAGAAAAGCTAATCAGCCGGAGAAAAGGACGCTCACAGAAGACGCGATCGCGAATCATCCAAGGGTCTGTTGTAATTAAAACAATAGACGGAAAAAGTCAAGCAAAATTCATTTTTATTCAGAAATAACCATCTGATCAGTAGGCTAAGTTACTTCTGTTCGTCCGTTTTGATGTCAAAACATTTAACCCTAGAACCTTGGTCTCTTGTTTCATTGATAATTCCGATAGTCTATCCATGGCGATGGTGATTGAGTTGTGCCAAGCCATCTCTGGAGAAATTAGACTACAGCCCTTGCTCTCAACCTTAATCCAGATAGCCTTTGAGACAACAGAGGCTCAAAGCGTTACCCTGATTTTGCCTCAGCCGGAGGGTTTAGTTGTAGCGGCTAGGGGGGTAAGGGGTACGAACCCAAGCATTTTGCCCCTGACTCCCATTGAATCCAGCCCGGAGATTCCCCTGATGCTGGTTGAATATGTATGGCATCATCCAGACATTTTGATCGTCTCAGACGATACGACAGATATTAAACGATGGTCAATGATCGCACTGAATCTGGGAGATGAGGGAAATGAGAGTGGGTTTAGTACCATCAGGGCGGGAAACAAAGATAATAGTGAAACCCGCCCCTACAACCTCAACACTCAAAACTCAACACGTTCCCAATTGAGTATATTATGTGCGCCATTAACAGTTGGTAATCAGGGGATTGGTATTCTTTACCTAGAAAATAATCAAACCAGAGGCGTATTTACGCGCGATCGCGTGGCGATTGTTCAACTCCTGTGCGTCCAAGCTGCATCGGCGCTAAAAAATGCTCAAGCCTACAACCATCTAGAAAACCATTCGCGAATCCTGGAGAACACGGTAGAACAGCAAAAGCAGCAGTTACAACACAGTGAGTTCCGCTATCGTGCGATTATTGAGGATCAAAGTGAACTGATTTGTCGTTACAGCGCCGATGGCATACTCACCTTTGTTAACGAAGTCTATTGTCGCTATTTTGGCAAAACTCCCAAAGAACTAATTGGACATCGCTTTGTCCCCCTGATTCACCCGGATGATCAAGCCGTGTTAGAAGGCTTTATTGCGGAGTTGAACCCAGACAATCCTGTAGGTATAGTCGAACACCGTGTCATTCTAGAGAGTGGTGAGATTCGCTGGCAACAATGGAGCGATCGCGCTATCTTTGACGAACAAGGACAATTACTGGAATTCCAGGCGGTTGGACGGGATATCACTGATTGCAAATTAACTGAAGCACGCCTGCGCCAAAGTGAAGCCAGACTCAACGCGATCGTCAGCAGTACCTCTGACGGGATTATGATTGTCGATCGCCAAGGTCAAGTTCTCTTCACCAACCCAGCCGCCGCCAACTTATTAAATCAGGACGTAGAGAACTTACTCAACTATAACTTTGGACTGCCCGTTGGTGTGAATCAAACCACAGAATTGGGAATTGTTCGCGCCGATGGACAACTCAGCTTTGCTGAAATGAGTGTAGTTGAAACGGAATGGGAAGGTGAATCGGTTTTTGAGATTTGCTTGCGCGATGTCACCGAACGTCAACGGGCGGAAGCCGCCTTACGAGAAAGTGAAGAACGCTTCCGGGCAATATTTGAACAAGCCGCCGTGGGCATTGCCCTGGGGACACCATCGGGACAGTTAATTCGGGTCAATCAACGATTTTGTGACCTGGTAGGATACGAGGAATCGGAATTATTACAGCTTAGTTTCCCCGACATTACTCACCCTGATGACCGAGCCGCAGAGCTTAATGATTTAACTCAATTATTAGCAGGTCAACGTTCCACCTATTCTAGAGAAAAACGCTTTATCCGCAAAGATGGTCAATGGCAATGGGTCAATGTTGCTGTATCCCTGGTGCGAACTTGGATGGATACCCCTAATTATATTATTGGCGTCGTTGAGGATATCCAACAGCGCAAGCAAACGGAAGTCGCCCTGCAACAAGCTTTAGATGCAGCAGAAGCGGCTAATCATGGCAAAAGTGAGTTTTTGGCAAATATGAGTCATGAACTGCGTACTCCCCTCAATGCTATCCTGGGCTTTACTCAACTCATGGCAAGGGATGCATCTCTAAATCAAGATCAGCAGGATTATTTGGGCATTATTACTCGTTCGGGTGAACATTTGCTGGATTTAATCAATAATGTCCTGAATATGTCCAAAATTGAGGCGGGTAGGATTTCCCTGTCAGAAAATAGCTTTGACCTTTACAGTTTGGTCGATTCCATTGCCGAGATGTTGCGCCTGAAAGCCCTATCGAAAGGGGTACAACTTATGGTTGAGCGAACGGCAAATGTGCCGAACTATGGGATGGCGGATGAGGGAAAATTGCGGCAGATCTTGATTAATTTAGTGGGGAATGCGGTTAAATTTACGTCACAAGGTAGGGTTATTTTGCGCGTGCAAGAGATATCCGATAGGATAACCGCACCAACGAACACAGATACTCAATCCAGGCTGTTTTTTGAAGTTGAAGACACAGGCGTTGGCATTCCCCCGGATGAACTGGATACCCTGTTTCAGGCTTTTGTGCAAACGAAAACCAGTCAGCGATCGCAGTCAGGAACGGGTTTAG
Source organism: Coleofasciculus sp. A1-SPW-01 (assembly GCF_040217205.1). Taxonomy (NCBI): domain Bacteria; kingdom Bacillati; phylum Cyanobacteriota; class Cyanophyceae; order Coleofasciculales; family Coleofasciculaceae; genus Coleofasciculus; species Coleofasciculus sp. A1-SPW-01. Next base: position 116,634 of record NZ_JAVJNP010000090.1, read on the forward strand.
GTTTAGCGATTAGTCGTCGATTTGTCCAGTTGATGGGTGGGGACATTACCATTAACAGTACTCCCGGTCAAGGTACATTGGTTAAATTTGATATCCCTATTGGCATTGTTCTCCAAGACCAGACTCCTCGTCAACCCTTAAGTCAACAGGTGATTGGCATCGCACCCGACCAACCCAACTATCGCATTTTAGTGGTTGAAGATCAATGGGCAAATCGCAAACCCCTGGTTAAGTTTCTGGAATCCTTAGGATTAGACGTGCGAGAAGCCGATAATGGTCAAGTGGCTGTGGCTATTTGGGAACATTGGCACCCTCATCTGATTTGGTTAGATATGCGAATGCCTGTAATGAATGGGTATGAAGCCACCCAATTGATTAAATCCCATCCTCTGGGAAAGACAACCGTGATTATTGCCTTAACCGCTAGCGCTTTTGATGAAGAACGAACCGCTATTTTAGACGCAGGTTGTGATGATTTTGTCGCCAAGCCCTTCCGAACGGATGCGATTTTAGAGAAAATGGGACAACATTTAGGACTCCGTTATCGCTATGAAAATGCTGCTCCACCCTCATCCGATGCTGAAACACCGATATTAACCCCTGAGGATTTAAAGGTGATGCCGACGAATTGGATTGCCCAGTTACACCAAGCCGCCATTCAGCTTAATAGCAAACAGATTATTCAGCTTATCGAACAAATTCCCCCAGAACAGACGTTATTTGCTAAGGCGTTAACTGATTTAGTTAATAATTTTCGGTGTGATGTCATTATGGATATAGCTCACCAGGCTATCTCCTGATAAAAACCTCCCTTTTTTCCGGTATTTTAGATACGGGACATACTTCAATAGAATATTAGTTGGATACACTCTAATTTAATTCCAGCTCCCTCTGCTCCCCCTAGCCCTTGCCGTATTACACTATCCGCCATCCTTATGGCAACCAGACTTGCTTATGAATAGTTATCAGCCAAAAACAGCACAAGGAATTATTTTAATCGTTGATGATACAGCCGATAGCTTACGTCTGTTGGAAGCCGCACTAACAAGATATGGGTATGAAGTTCGCAGCACAGTCAACGGCAGCATGGCATTAATGGCGGCAAAAGCGGTAGCACCTGATCTGATTTTGTTAGACATTAAAATGCCCGACATGAATGGCTATGACGTTTGTTCAGCCTTGAAAGCTTCACCCGTCACTCGTGATATTCCGATAATTTTTATTAGCGCCTTAGATGAAGTCTTTGATAAAGTCAAAGCCTTTGCCTTGGGAGGGGCTGACTATATTACTAAACCTTTTCAATTTGAAGAGGTTTTGGCGCGTGTCGATCATCAACTGACAATTCGTCAACTTACCCAGGGTTTAGAGCAACGAGTTGAAGAACGAACCGCCCAATTAAAACAAACCTTACAGGAGTTACAACAAGCCCAAGTTCAGCTTATACAAATTGAAAAAATGGCAACCTTGGGTCAACTGGTAGCCGCCGTAGCTCATGAAATTAACAATCCTGTAGGCTTTATTAATGGAAATCTCAGTTGTGCCAAGGATTATACAAACGATCTGATTTCCCTGCTGCGTCTGTATCAAGACAAATTTCCCCATCCCGGAAGTGAAATCGAACAAGAAAGTCAGGATATTGAACTTGATTATTTGATTGAAGATCTGCCCAGTATTTTATCCTCAATGAAAAAAGGAGTTGATCGTCTCTTTCAGTTAAGTAGCTCTTTGCGAACCTTTTCTCGTTTGGATGCTCATACCAAGGTAGTCTTTAATATCCATGATGGAATCGATAGTACACTATTAATTTTAAAGCACCGCCTTAAGGCAAATGATAAACGTCCAGCAATCGAAGTGATTAAAAACTACGGCGAATTACCGCCTATTGAGTGTTATCCTGGGCAATTAAACCAAGTTTTTATGAATCTTATTGCTAATGCGATAGATGCATTAGATGAATTACAGACAAAGAAGTCGAATGAATTGAATAAAGACTATTTGCCTCAAATTAAAATTGATACCGACATTCAGTACGATCAAGAAATTGTTATTATTCGGATTCGCGATAATGGAATAGGAATGCCAAGTCAGGTAAAAGACTGCATATTTGATAATTTTTTTACTACCAAGCCTGTGGGTAAAGGAACGGGTTTAGGCTTATCGATTGCGCGTCAGATTGTAGTCGAAAAGCATGGAGGTTCCCTAAATTTTAGTTCCGCACCAGAGCAAGGAACTGAGTTTGTGATTGAGTTGCCCATGTCATAAGTCTGATAGTCTGACTTTTCACGGCAATTTGTTATTTGTTATTTGTCATTTGTCATACTCGCTAAGCACCAAGCAAGCTACGTCCTTTGTAGGGGCGGGTTTAGCCACTAGGCTAGCTTGTTACTAATAAATGAACAACAAAACCCGCCCTGATTCATAACTCCAATGCTAACGGATTGAATAGTCCTGTTTTGGATCAACTTTAGCCCATGAGAGAAGGGTTGATGTCTTGATGGAGGAAATTCGCGATCGCCTGATTGAGTTGAGTGCGATCGCTCTTGTCTCGTCCAAACGCCGCCGCATGACCATAAACTGAGTTTAGCACCATAACTTGGGCATGAGGAACCAATGCAGCTTCGGCAGCGACATCAGCCACAGCAAAATAGGCATCCGTGCGAATGGGTAGAAAGAGAACCTCTGCTTTTATACTCTTCAAAGCCTTTTCTAAAGATCCATCCATACCCGGCGTCAAACTAACATCATGATTTGCCCAAGTTTGAAAATGACATAATAGGTCATTCGCATCTTTTTCATGATAGCGGGTGCGCCATTTAGCCAAAAATTCATCCAACGAATTTGCCTGAGTATCAGGATACCTTTGATACACCTGTAAAGAATAAAACTCTGGCGAAAAAGCCCAAGGCACCCAAGCTTCAGACATTCGTGACAGCCCAAGCAAAGGAGGTTCTGTATAATTGCCCTCCTGAAACGCTGGATCAGAACGAATACAGGTTGCTAAACTATTAAGAAATAGACGAACATGCCAAGTAGCCCGACAACTTCCGGCAATAACCACAGCCTTTTCCACCCTATCCGGGTAACTTACCGCCCATTGAATTGCCTGTTGTCCCCCCATACTCGCACCAACCACAGCCCGAATCCTATTAACATTAAGGTAGTTGAGAAGTGCAGATTGTAAATTCACATTATCCCGAATCGTTACCGCCGGAAAATTCACACCCTTAAACGGTGGTGGCGTATTACTTGGCGAACTACTGCGCCCATTCCCCAACAACTCCGTGTGAATAATCCAATCTTTTTTGGGATCTAACGCCAACTTAGCACCCCGCAGATAAGCCATATCATAATAACTTTGAGAAAAAGCCGTACAAGTTACAATTGGCGGTTGTGATGAAGGTGTACCACTGATCCAATAAGCTAAATTAACCTGAGGGAATACAACACCAGATTCCAATTGAAAGCGCTCAAGTGTAAACCTCTTAAACTTAGGTGCTGGAAAAATACCCATTAGTCGTCATTTGTCAGTTGTTAGGGAACAGGGAATACCCACTTACAATGAGCATCAGCTTATATACAGTTTATACTATAAAATTCAACCTCAAACATACCCAATTCCTCTGCGCCCCTCTGCGTTAACCTCTGCGTCCCTCTGCGTTGAAAAAATAGGTATCAATTTCCTATTATCGGGAACTTCCCAATAAAAAAATAGTCAACTTTATCCATAATCCTTTCCCTATAGCAGGTCTATTTCCATGTTAAGTTATAATCGCTGGCGGTCAGAAATAGCTATCTTAATGGCGCTAGGCATAACCACAACAGCCTCACTTCCCATCCTCATCGCCATACCCGCAACAGCAAAACCCCAACCTTATCGTATCGGGCAACTGTTTCCCTCACAACCCACACCAGTCACCCCTCGTTCTACACAGGTAAGCGTACCATCGGGAACAATTATTGCGGTTAAGTCTGAGGACGCGGAAAAAATCGTCGTTACCCCCGATGAAACCGCACCCATCACCCTAACAATTACCCAACCGATTCGTTCCTCAGCCGGAACCGTTTTAATTCCCGCCGGGAGTCAAATCGAGGGAGAATTACGTCCAGTAGAAGGCGGGACTCAATTTATCGCGAAACAGCTAATCCTAAAAACCAGTAATCGAGAATTACCAATTGAAGCCACATCTGCGGTAATTACAGAAACCGAAACAATTGATAACGGAACTGATGTAAGTCGTATTCTCAAAAATGCCGCCATTGGTGCAGCCGCCGCCGGAGTTTTATCAGAAATATTTGGCGATATTGATTTAATTGAAGTTTTAGTCGGTGCTGGATTAGGCGCATTAGGCGGATTACTTTTAGGTGGAGGCGAACAAGCGGAAGTTTTCGTGATTTACCCAGAAACCGATTTAGAGTTAACTTTAGATAGCGAGTTAGTCTTGAGATAAGGCTTGAGAGAAGGCAGAAGGTTTCAAGGGGAGGAGTAAGGTAGTAAGGAAAAAGTAGCCACGTCTTAAAGAGGGTGACAAAAGCTGATTTGTATAACAGGTTTAGTTGTAGGGGCGGGTTTTACCGTTATCGGTTATGAGTAGACACAGATGTAAATAAACCCGCCCTTGCCCAAGGTTTATCCAGAAATAAAACCAAATTTTATAACTCTAACTAACCTGGAGGTGGGCAAGAGCCAGAAACGATAACATAAGCACTTCAGGATTGATCACTCTTGCCCACCCTACATCAAATAAGCTGTCATGCATTTAAATTGGGTATTAGTAGCGAGCAAGATGCAAAGCCTGCGGCATGGCTTCGCTAAAGCCTGCGGCATGGCTTCGCTAAACGCACTACAAGGATTTCGTCATTATTGGCATTAAGGTTTAAATGCCGAACAGCTTAACCGGGATATCCAAAGGACAAATGACAAATGACAAATGACAAATAACCAATTTATCCCCAAAACAAAGCCGAAAACACACAAGCCATAATTAATCCCGTCGCATCTGCCAATAAAGCTGCCACCAGTGCATAACGGATGCGAGTAATCCCAACAGCACCAAAATAAACCGCCAACACATAAAACGTTGTTTCCGTACTTCCCATCATCGTCGAAGCCAAAAACGCACTATAGGAATCGGGCGCCCTTTCCACAATTTCACTCATAATTCCAAACGCCCCTCCCCCAGAAAGAGGACGGATTAACGCCATCGGTAAAACTTCCGCAGGCATTCCAATTAAACTCGTAATCGGATTTAATAGAGTCGAAAGCGCCTCCATCGCCCCCGACGCCCGAAACATACCAATTGCCACTAAAATAGCGACGAGAAACGGAATAATCCGAATCGCAATCTCGAACCCCTGTACCGCTCCCTCTGTCACCGCTTCATACACTTTCACCCCGCGTCCAACCCCATAGGCGATAATCAATAAGATTAATGTAGGAATCAGCCAATAGGAAATAAAATCTTGGTTGAAGAAACCAGCTAAACTTTGGCGGATTATCACGCCATAAACCATGGAAAAGATGAACCCTGCAATAAACCCCCAAGCGATAATTTTAGAAATTCGACCTGCTGGATACAACAAATGGGAAAAATCCGGTTCTTCAACGGGTTTAACCTCATCCTCAGTTTGCAGCACCGTTTCTTGTCCTGAACTATCCGCGACAGGCGTATCGGATACTTGACTTCGTTTACGTAAAAACAACGCCACTAAAATTCCAACTAGGGTAGAACAAGTCGTAGCCAAAAACGTCGGTAGCCAAATGCCTGCCGGATCACTACTATTTGCCGCCGCCCGTACCCCAATGACACCCAAGGGAAATAAAGCCACACTGGATGTATTAATTGCCAAAAACAAGCACATCGCATCCGTTGCTGTTCCCGGAAACGGATTCAACTTATTCAACTCCACCATCGCCTTAATGCCAAACGGAGTCGCTGCATTCCCCAACCCCAGCATATTGGCAGAAATATTCAGAATCATCGCCCCCATCGCCGGATGGGTGGGAGGTACATCGGGAAAAAGTTTCACCATCAAGGGTTTGAGCAGAGTTGCCAGATTGTACATCAGCCCTCCGGCTTCCAAAACCCTTACTAATCCTAACCAAAGCGCCATGACACCAATCAAACCAATGGCTAACTCGACAGCCGTTTTAGCGGATTCAAAACTGGCGTCAGTAATGGCTTGCATCTTGTCGGTATACCCGGCAAATAGGATAGCGACAGCAATAAAGCCGACAAAAACAATGTTGATAGCGCTGGGCTTCCTCGATGGTTGGGAGGACATACTCAATAACCGTAAATAGACAGACTCATAGAATAACGGCAAAAGACCGAAGGCAAAAGCCCTCAGTCTTTTAATCGCTCTATAGTAATCAGTTCTAGATGCCTGTCGGCTACCAACAGTTCAATCAGTTCATAGGGAAACGAAGCGTTTTCGTTAGAAGGATTAACTACATTAAGCCGAGTTGTTGGAGAATGCCTTGCCCGGTGAGTAATTCGGTAGCGATACCGATAACGAAGCCTAGCATCGCTAAGCGACCATTCCAGGTTTCAGCAAATGAGGTAAAGCCAAACTTGGTTTCTTGTTCTTGCATAATTCTGCCCTCTCAATACCCTTTGGTGTACGTTCTTGCCTTGTCCAATGACCCGTCTCGGTGGATTACATCAAGCCGAGTTGCTGGAGAATGCCTTGCCCGGTGAGCAATTCGGTAGCGATACCAATGACGAAGCCTAGCATCGCTAAGCGACCATTCCAGGTTTCAGCGAAGGTGGTAAAGCCTAACTTGGTTTCTTGCTCTTGCATAATTCTGCCCTCTCAATACCCTTTGGTGTACGTTCTTACCTTGTCCAATGACCCGTCTCGATGGATTACATCAAGCCGAGTTGCTGGAGAATGCCTTGCCCGGTGAGCAATTCGGTGGCGATACCAATGACGAAGCCTAGCATCGCTAAGCGACCATTCCAGGTTTCGGCAAATGAGGTAAAGCCAAATTTGGTTTCTTGTTCTTGCATGAGTGGTGTCTCCTGTATCTGTCTCTGTAATAAAATTTAACTTAATTTTTCTAAAGCTGCAACATTTCTTTAGATTCATTAGCTACGCAATATGATATTTAGATGATTGATGCTGCTTATGTAGAGACGTGCCATGGCACGTCTAGGATCAGGGGAAGACAAGTGAAGGGTTAATTGTAAGCCCCGACACCCGCCCGGAGTTCAAACTCCGGGCTAAAAGCTTAAGTCCATTAAAATGGACTAAAACTAGAGATGCATTCGTTTTTAGACCATTTGCGCTGTTGGTTCCTTGGGTTTAAACCCAAGGCGGTTGGTGAAACTGGTGCAAGATGTAAGTTCAAATCGGTTCAAAAAACGAGCGATCGCGCACAACTGTGATCATGAAAATCCCTTTCATTCTCCCATTCAAAACAGAAAACGTCGGTCGAGGCGGGTTGAGTTCCATCGGGGTAGGAAAAGACACGATAAGTGTCAAACCCGCCCCTACATTTCTGAAAACGCTTGTCTTGGGGATTTCTCTCCTGATCACTCAAGGGTTTACCCACGCCACCCATGCGGCGAACCCCGAACACTTAGAACAACTCAAAACAACCAATACTTGTCCTCAATGTGACTTAACCGATGCTGATTTAACCAATGCCAATCTTCAGCAGGCAGAGTTGAGCGGTGCTAACTTAAAAGGAGCAATCCTAACGGGGGCTAACTTAAACCAAGCCAATCTCAGCAACGCCGAATTGAACGGTGCTAAACTGGCTGGGGCAACCTTGGCAAGAGCGAATTTGAGGGAAGCGAAACTGGGGTTAAGAGAACTGGATGCTGATAATCCCTTACCCTCTCAGGTTGAATCTGATAATCTCTACAATACTCTATCGTGGCTGGGCTATTTTCCCGCCTTTATTGCCCATTGGTATGCAGCCGTCGTCACCGATTTGCGCGATGCTAACCTCCAGGGGGCTGACTTGTATCGGGCTAATTTGGATGGGGCGCTACTGAGTCGTGCGAATCTCCAAGAGGCTCAACTTGACTACGCCAGCCTAGTCCGCACTTACTTAAGAGAAGCCACACTAACCAACGCCAACTTAGTCAGTGCTGATTTACGCAATGCTAATTTAACCGACGCCCAACTGGAAGTAGCTGATATTCGTTCAGCGGATTTGAGGGGCGCTAAACTGAATAATGCCAACCTGGATACCGTGAATGCGGATAGCGCCAACTTAAGCGGTGCTAATTTAAGTCAAGCCTATATCACTAATGCGGACTTCAATGGCGCGATTTTGGTGAGGACAACACTGCGAGAGGCGGTGCTGAATGGGAGCAATTTTCAGATCGCGGATTTGACTCAGGCGAACTTACAAGGGGCGCAGTTAAAAGGGATAGGCTTCAATAGGGCTAATTTAACCAAGGCGAATCTGGAGGGGGCAGACTTGACTAATGCTAAACTCGCGATCGCAGACCTAACCAATGCCCAACTAACTGGCGCAATCCTTCACTCCGCTTACCTGCACAGCGCGACGCTGACGAATGCTAATTTAAGTGGTGTAGATTTACAGGAGGCGCAATTGCGAGAGGCGAATTTGAGTAATGTGACATTGGTGGGTGCCACGTTAGAGGATGCCAATCTGATTCGTTCCACGTTAACTGGAGCTAATTTAACCTATACCAATTTAACCCGATGCGATTTACGTGGCGCTAACTTAACTAATGCTGATTTAAGTTACGCCAACTTGACGCAAGCTGATTTTGCCCAGGCTACGTTGATTGATGTCACCTTACAGGGAGCAAACCTCAGCGACGCCAACTTCAAAAGCGCGATCGGATTTAATCGTTATGCTGTACCTGAACAGTAATGGGAATTTAGATCGGTAATTGAACCGCTTATGTAGCACGGTGATGCAATAATCTATCGTATAAGCGGAGACCGTGATGGCTTCATAAGTTATCCGAAATAATAGGTATTAATTTATATAATTTATAAAGTCCTGGATAAATTATAATACCCCAAGGTAAAATTACATTTGCAGATGGTACGAGAATATTAATGTAAGCAATTCGCAGAAAAGTTTTATTTTCGGCTAATTTATTGTATTCATTCATTAAGATTGAAAAACAAATCAGCACTCCGTAAAAGCCCATGCCTACCATCCGATTTGTATCGACAGAAGGTATACAAGTAAGAGCTGGAAATAGCATTATACAAACTATAGCCAAGATCAGACTTTTTTCTTTATATTGCCACAGTCTTAAAATCAAAGATACTATAATAATCCAAAGTAACTTATAAGAAAAAAACAAGCCTGCTAATCCTAAAAAAGGTGTATTGCTCCAATAGTAAAACCCACCCTTCTCTCCCATTTGAAACTGTATTGCTCCAATAGGGTCAAAGCCAGTACCAACTACCCAGGTAGCAAAATATATAGCAATTACATAGAAATAGTTAATAATTTCGCGATGGGGAAAGCATAAAAATACAATGGGTAAAAACACAAAAAAACTAACTTCATGAGTGATTAAGGATAAAACGAGTATAGATAGCCGTTCTTGAGATGTCATGGGTATACAAGCGGCAAGGATCAAAAGGATAAAAAAGAATTGCTCTGGATAAGCGGGCAATTGAAAGTTAAATATTAGGTAACTACTGGTTCCTAATGATAAATAGTAGATAAATTTTGTTTTTTTATTCCACAGATGCGTATGATTTGTAATATCTTTGAGATTTAAATATTTTGACTCTACAAATACCAAAGTAGCTACAATCAAAATATAAGTGCAAAAAATAGAAAATAAATAATAAAGTATAGGGCTATCCATTTGAAAAAAGTGGGCAACGGCTGGCATAAGAATTCGTCGATAATACCAACCACTATTTTGGGCAAATGGATCGGAACTTTGAACGGCATATTCCATTCCCATAGCGGTAGAACCTAAAGGAAACCTGAAAGGAAATACAAGTAAAGATAGACAGATGAAAATTACTATAGATACCCTTAATTTTTCTTTGAGGTGTTTAAGGCTCTTGACAAGAATATATTTTTCTCTATTTATAGATTTTAAAACGGGATATACTAAAATTAAAGTAGCTGTAAAAAAAGATATGCTTTTTAGTGGAATGATCATCCAATCCACAATTAAATCTGATGAAGATTTAAATTTGTATGAATTTACCAGTTCTACTAAAAATTCATGATTAAGATTGTGAGTCTGCTCCAAGACTTCATTAATAATCAGAATTATCCGATCTTTGGGTAAATTGACAACTAAGCATACAATAGTAGTTGCAATCCAAAATACAATCGGTTTAATGAAAAAATCAACATCATTTGCTTGTTTAAATAAAATATAATGTCTGTATCTAGAGGTTGTTTTTAGTGCATTAAAAAACATGGTTATGTATTTTATGTGGGTCATAACCTCACTTGTGAGAGGTGAGGGGTGAAACAAATATTTAATTACCTATCGACGATAGGCGATATAAGACTTAGTTTTCTCTATTTTTACCCCATTAGCGACGATACCTAAAATAGAAGCCCTAGCAATCTTTAGTCCGTCAAAGGCTTTTGTTACTAGGGAACGGTCGGTTTTCTCAACTCCCACTACCAGTATTGTGCCATCCGCTTTAGCGGCGAGCAGGTTTCCATCTCCCAAACCCAAAAGAGGTGGAGTATCGTAGATAACTAAATCAAACTGGGATGAAACTTGCTCCATAAAACACTGCATCTTATCCGAGGAGAGCAGTTTAACCGGGTCGGATAAGGTTTGACCTGCAGTTAAAACAAACAAGTTCTGGTCGAGAGAAGACTTTTGGATAGCATCTTCAAGAGTTAAGTCGCTGGCAATCATATCACTAAGTCCCTGAGTATTGGGTAAATCAAAGCGACTATGAAGCTGAGGACTTCGTAAATCAGTATCGACAAGTAAAACACGCTTGCCAATGGTGGCGGCAGTTTGAGCAAGGTATAAAGCCACCATTGTTTTTCCATCACCTGATACAGGGGAGCTAATCGCCAAGGATTGAATAGATTGCTTAGAACTTAGCAAACGGATATTTGTATAGAGAGAGCGGAAAGATTCCGTAAAGGGTGAATTGCTATACTCTGTACCGCGATTGTTGCGGCTAAACAACAAATGGCGCTTTTTAGGGGACACAGAATGAGCCACTTGAGCAATAGTCGCCAGTTGACTAGGCTGCTTGGCAAGTTTTTTAAATTCTTTAGCCCAAGGAATCACACCCAGAATTGGCAGGCTTGTTGTTTCTTTGATTTCGTCAGGGGTGTGGAATACTTTATGTAGAATTTCCGTGAGAAAACCGACGCCTATCCCTAGCAAAACACCTAAAACTACCGCTATCGCAAAGGGGCGCTTGATGGATTGACGCTCAACTGGAATTAATCGACCCATTTCATCACGCCAGAGTTGAGGTGGCTCAATAAGTTGCCAGGGGATTTCCTGCTGAGCCGCATCAAGTTTCAATGTTTCTCGTTTAGAGAGAAAATCCTTCAAATTATCGGTAGAAACCTCTAGCTTTCGCTGCAAATCACCAACTTGACGAGCAACATCAGGTAACTGTTCAAGTTTCTGATTAATCTCATTTTCGGTGTTTACAATGGTTTTATATTGTTCTTCTAGCCCTTTAATTTGACCTTCTAAATTTCCTAAAATAGCTTCAGCTTCTTGACTCAAGATGCGGCGCATATTTTGCTGCTTCTCACGTAAAATTTCCAGGGGTGGACTATCTTCCCTAAATTGAGCTGACTCTGAAGCAATTTGAGCCTCTAATCTTTGCATTTCACCGAGTAATGATTGGTAAGTGTTAGATTCTGTTGATAAAACTGCCGTCGCATCTTCTTCGCTCAATTGTCTTTTTAGCGTATTGTATGTCTCACGAGTTTTAGCCAGTTGCTCTTCTGTTTCTAACCGATTTCGTCTAATCGCCAAAATATGTTCAGTCAGGAGGTTATCGGCTACTATAGGATCGATTAAATTGTATTTCTGCCTTAATTTTTGAAGTTGTCCCTGGATTTGATCAACTTGCTGCTGGAGAGTTGGTAACTGATCTTCAATAAATTCAATTCCTTGGTATAGACTTTGCTGACGCTCTTGCAAACTATACTGTAAATATACATCAGCCAGCTTTTTCAATACAAATTCAACTTGTTTTTGATCTTCATTTATATAACGAACTTCTATGATTTTAGTTCCTTCTTCCTTGCCATCTTTTTCGTAAGTAATTCGGTTAATCAATAGGTTTACTGTTAGTGACTTATAGTCAATTTCAGGATAACGTCTTTGCAGATAGTTAAGCACTGGATTCAGTAATTTTGGACTTTCTAAAACTCGAATTTGAGTCTCGTAATCCAATAAGCTCGATCGATCAACTTCTATTCTTTGTAGGTCTAACGCTTGACTTTGGGAGAGCAAAAATTGGTTTCTTAATCGATCTTCTGCTGTGACAGGTTCGACTAAAAGCTTAAAGGAGCCTTGATATTCGGGTACAGTTTGATACTTACTCCAAGCTAACCAACTCCCCGAGCTGATGATCACAGTCAGCGCCACTCCAGCTATAATTGATGCTCTACGACGCGCAACATCTAACACCCAAGCTAAATCCACTGTTTGTCCGCTACCCTCATCTGGTTCAGCTTGGTGGAGGTGAGGTGGCGGCTGAAGTGGCTTGCCATTCGGATGGGATGAAAATTGGAAATTTTGTTCAGTATCCATTAAATTGCACCTCTGTCGTTTTGACTTGGCTCGATTTCTGATCAACCAGTGAGCAAACTTGCCTGTTGGAGCAAGTCGGAATCAGGTAAGGGTGAAAAGTTATACATAGATACCATTTTATACATATATCCTAATTAAAGTTCGTCACCCACCTTTTATATTTCAATTTGTAACAGAAAAAGTAGTGTGTTAATTATGAAAGCCTAATCATAGTATATGTTATATGATGTAACACGAGCAGTTTGTCCGTGTGGTATAATTATAGGCTCAAGCGAGTTTGGACAGGAATCTCGGTGATCTCATTCCTGAGTGGGAGGGCGCTTGACTATTTGGTCTCCAGATGTAATAATGTATTCTCTTTAAGTCTCGAATGAGTTACCTGGGGAATAATTTTTATGAAGATTCCATTCAAAAAACAATTAATCATATTTCTTGAAAAAAACATAGGCTACCATAAAAAAAATATTTTGAATCCAACTGACGGAAATCTTTTAATTTCTGAGTTACTGAGGCTGAATAGTCCTGTTGCTATTGGCAAAATTGGTTCTGTCGAAAATTGGGCTATTCGTTATTTTTTACAGCATCGTTCTAGTTCGATTAATGTAGTTTGGTCTCACGAATTATATAGAGATATCTATGAAAAAGCTGGAGTATTTCCTCAGCAAGATAATATATTTAATAGCTTTATTTTAGAGTTTTTAGAATCAATCAAACAACTTGATGTTTTAGCTGTATGGTACAATAGGGGAGAATCAAATATTGTTAAAAGTCATGCATATCAAGCAAAATTAACTTCCTTGTTGGCTATTGAACCCTACTATCACCAAGAACCTTGGAGCCAGAATTTAGCAAACAAGAAAATATTAGTTATTCATCCATTTACAGAAAGTATTAAACAGCAGTATAAACACAGAGATAAACTGTGGAAATATCAGACTTGTTTACCCAATTTTGAGTTGGTTACGATAAAATCTCCATTGTCTCATGCATTAGTTCGATCAGGCTTTGACAGTTGGCTGGATGCTCTACAATCTTTAAAAGAACAAATGTCACAAAAAGAATTTGATGTAGCCCTTGTTGGTGCTGGAGCTTATTCGCTTCCTTTAGTGGCTCATGCAAAAAAGATAGGTAAATTGGGCATCCACCTGGGTGGGGCAACTCAAATCCTTTTTGGGATCAAAGGAAAACGATGGGATAATCATCAAATTGGACTCAACTTTTATAACGATTATTGGAGACGTCCGTTGCCTGAGGAAACTCCTGGCAATATTGATGTTTTAGAGCGAATAGATCAAGGCGCTTATTGGTAATTTTATACTCTAGTGACGTGAAAAATATTATGTCACTAAAACAAGTTCAATAGATCAAAAATGTTGAACAATCCAAAAACATTAGGGATAGGTGATAAGGAAGATTCGATGGCGTCAGTAATTCTAGCGGTGTTAGAGCGAGCAACGACAATAATGTCGTTATTACGAAGTGTGGGATTACTATCCTCGTTAATACCTTGGGCAAAATCAATGGGTATCATGCGTTTAGAAACAGTACCATCGGGGTTCAGACGAATCAACTCTACCTTACTCTTACTCGCTCGCTGTTGATCGAATCCACCAGCAGCTAGGAGTGCCTGATTCAGAGGAGTATTGGGGGGGACTTGCACTAGCCCGGGCTGTGTTACTTCGCCAACCACGCTTACTCGAATTGTATCCGGTGAAAAATTAGCAGTCGCTAATTCAGTGGCTTCTGCCGGATTAACGGCGCTAGCCGTGGGAACAACAATAGTATCTTCATCTTGCAGAACCGCGTCTTGACTGAAATCTCCTGTTTGCAATAGTTGCCACAGATCCACCCCAATAATTTGTTCCGTGCCAGCTTTACTAAGCCGGCGTATTTGGATCTGCCGAATATTTGCCATGGGCTTAATCCCACCAGCTAGTTGAATTGCCCGGGTTAGAGTCGGAAAACCTTGAGTTCTGTTGTTATTTGTAGTATTACCTCCGATTAAGGTATAGGTTCCGGGACGAGTAACCTCACCCACCACGGCGACAGTACGAGGTTCGTCAGGTTTGGGTGCAAAGCTAGTCGTAGCTATTTGTCGAGCTTCAGCCAGAGTAATGTTTGTTGATGGAGGAACATAGATCGTGTCTCCATCTCGCAAAGCCAAGTTTTGAGGCTGATTGCCAGTTTGTACGAGTTCCCACAGATTAATAGTAATCACGTTCTGTGAACCTGACCTTCGCCGTCGGCGGATCTGAACTCTACCAATATCTGCTGATAGTGTCACCCCCCCAGCTTGCTCAATTGCTTGTGCTAAGGTAGGTGACTTCACACCGGGCGAGTTTCCTGCTCCGCCAACCAACGATAGGCTATAGGAGCCTGGGCGATTGACTTCTCCAGAAATCGAAATATTTAGGGGACGAGGAGTCAAAAGAGTAACGGTGACTAAGGGGCGTTTGAGAAAGCGAACGTACTGACTCGATAGGGTTTGGCTAGCTTGTTCCACCGTCAGTCCTTCGACAAGTACCGTACCAATGAGAGGTAGAGTGAGAAAACCACCAGGTGGAATCTGGTACTCTCCGCTGTATTGTGGGACTGCTAAAATATCAATGTGGACGCGATCGCCTCCGCCTAAGGTATATTCTGATTCTAATTGCGCTAGTCGATCTTCTGGTGCGACGAATACAGGTTGATTCAAAGTTGGCAATTGAGCTTGACTAGCATCGATCCAGGTCAATGATGTCAACAAGGTCACGGTCGCGACTAGCGAGGGTTTAATTTGTCGAGGTAAACTTATATAAAGCACAGGCTATATACTTGACACAACTGAGTATGATTTAATTTTATACGCTAATCGCTTATTTGTTTATCAATCAACTGAATCAGCAAAGTTCAATCATGATTAAACCTAGTGTCTCATGAAACAATTATTTTTAAATCCTTTGATAATTACTCTTGTTGTATTTACCGCATTGGTTTACATTGTTATAGGTTTTCAGCTAATTAATGCTCGATTAAAACGAGCTGAAAAGTTTGAGATGATTTGCATTGTTTTATTATTACTGAGTAACAGTGTAATTTGGCCTAATATTTTTGGTAAATTCAAACCAGAAGTCTTATATCTACCTGGAAAAACAATTCCTTCTCTAGTTGTTCAGATTTTTCTTTATGTTATTTGTTGTTTGTTTTTGTATTCTAGACTGAAAAACAAGTTAAATAATTTTATATTCGTTATCGGCAGTGTAATCAAATTTAATCCTTTTTTTGCTGGGTATATTATGATTTTACTTCTATCTTTTATTTGGTCAGAAGACCCAACATACACACTTAAAGCTAGTATTGTTTGTTTAATTGTAACAGCTCTATTCATTTACATTGGCAAAGAATACAGCATGGTAGAATTGTTAAATATTTTACTATCATATCACACCATAGTACTTATTCTGAGTTTAATCTACACATCAGGTCATGGAATAAATTGGTCTGGTGTCATCGGGCACAAAAATCCTTTTAGTTTTGTGATGAATCTCAGTGTTATCTTACTCTATTTACAGTCAATTCGTTTACCAAAATACAAGGGGTTATTCCTGGGGCTAGCGGCATTGTCTGTTTTTTGTGTACAACAAGCTGGTAGTGGCATGGGTAAAGTTTTGTTGGTTGTGCTTATATCACTTTTAATATTTGCCCGTTTTCTTAAACATTTACCAGCCAAGTTGGCTTTTGCCTGTATGGGTTTATTTTTAGCAATAGGAGTATCTTTGGCAATTTTAATCGTAGAGAATGCCGAATTGATTATTGTACAAAAATTGGGAAAAGATATGACTTTAACTGGACGAACATATATCTGGCCTGTAGTGATTGACGCGATCAACAAAAGTCCTTGGTTGGGTTATGGATATCAAGGATTTTGGCAACCTTGGCGAGGCCTGAAAAATCCGGGCGCTGTCATTAAAGCCAAGGAACTGGTGTTTATTCCTATGCATTCTCATAATGGCTATTTAGATATGGGTTTAGATTTGGGTTGGGTCGGATTAGGATTATTTATTATTTCCTTAATTATAAATATTTATTATGGAGTTAATTACTTTATAAAAAACAACACCCCCGAATCATTATTGCCTTTAGTGTTTTTTACATGGCTAAGTATATCAAACGTTACAGAAAATGGCATTAATCAAATATCTAATGGCTGGCTAATTTATGTTCTAATGACAGCTAGGCTAACTATGGAAATGGCAGACGCCCAGCTAAAAAGCGGTAGATTTTTACAAAACTCTCGCCATCTTGACTCACTATCGTTAGTCAATCCTGTTCATCCTAAAACTGATCAATGATCTATGATAATTGAACGGATTTCAGCACTATTCTGAACTCATTCAACCATATAACTAACTAATTTTTGGGTGCTAACCTGCTGATGTTAAATAAGCTAGCAGCATTAATTCAAAAACTTTCCCCTGGGTTACGCCAGGTTATTGGTAATACATCTTGGCTGTTAGCCGATAAGATTTTCCAAATGGGATTGGGATTAGTGGTGGGTATCTGGGTAGCTCGTTACCTACAACCCACGGACTATGGTTTGCTGACATTTGCTATAACCTTTGTTGCTTTGTTTAGTGCGATCGCTAATTTAGGATTAGGTACAATTGTTATTCGTGATCTGGCTCGTGATCCTCTTGGCAAAGATGAAACGTTAGGAACCGCGTTTGCCCTCCAACTTATTGGCGGTGTTCTGACTCTATTTTTAACGGTTGGAACTATTGCTCTGCTCAAACCTGATGACACTTTGACTCGCTGGTTAGTGGGGATCGTAGCTGCTGGCACGATTTTCCAGGCGTTTAGTACAATTGAATACTGGTTTCAGTCGCAACTCCAGTCCAAATACACGGTTATCGCTAACAATGTGGTTTCTGTTTGCTATGCTGGTCTGAGAATTAGCTTAATTCAGATAGGAGTTAGTGTCTTAGCCTTTGCTGGGGCAAGGTTAGCTGAAGTCGCGTTAAAAGCATTAGCCCTAGTTGTTGCCTATCGGAGCAACGGTAATCACATTAGGTCTTGGCGATGCAGTCTTTCTCGCGCCAAAGCCTTGTTACAAGAAAGTTGGATGTTAGTTTTGTCGGGGTTAGCCATTTATATCTATGCTTCAAGCGATCAGGTCATGTTGGGGTCTTTGTTGGACGACACAACAGAATTAGGATTTTATTCTGCCGCCGTAAAAGTATCGGAAGTATTTAATTTTATTCCAGCAATTGTTTACCAGTCTTTATTGCCAAAGTTTACCGAATTAAAGAAAAAAGATCCAAATATATATTTGCAGAAATTCCAAATTTACTTTGATGTTATGTCCATGCTCTGGATTTTAGTTGCCGTGCCAGTTTGTCTATTGTCTCCTTATCTAATCACTATACTTTATGGTAAATCCTATGCCATGTCTTCTGCGATATTATCTATCTACGTATGGGCACAATTTGGAAGCAATTTTGGTATGGCAAGAAGTGCTTATCTAGCTGTGGAAAATAAATTGCATTTTTCGTTGTATTTGAGTATAATTGGTGCTGTAACTAACGTGATACTTAACCTTTTCCTCATACCAAACTATGGGGCAATTGGAGCAACAATTGCTACACTTATCACTTACTTTTTAGTTATTGTATGTTTAAATTTTTTCTTTCAAGACTTGAGGATAATTGGTCGGATGATTTTGAAATCATTAAATTTTTATAAAGCTGTGACGAGAATAATCAAACTGGTGCAATAATCATAATCAATAGCTGTATTTTATCCTTTAAAATCTGTGGTTTTTCCCTTCTACGAAAAGCTCCAGCTTTCCAATTGTGCCAATTGTGCGAGGTTTATAATATAACATCAATTCAAATGTTCATGTTTTTTGTTACGGCTAGTGAGTAGGATTATCAGGTAAAGTCAAATGAAAAATCTAGAAAAAGTTAAAACTAAAATCAAAAAACAGATTAGACCAGTGATCAAAAGGGAGCTGAGACATTTACTTCATCCGTTTTGGCAGCCATTTTATTCTCAAGCTGGTGAAGATAAATTAATTTACAAAGTCATCGGTCGCAAACCCAACGGATTTTACATTGACGTTGGCGCATGGTGTCCAGACAGGTTAAGCAATACATACTTTTTTTACCAATTAGGGTGGGCAGGGTTGTGCATAGAACCTAATCCTGATCTAATAGATCAATTCCAGATCGTTAGACCTAGAGATAAAGTACTGAACATTGCCGTTTCAAATTTTGAGGGTGAAGCCAACTTTTTTACCAGTCAATCAACCGTATTTAACTCATTAAGCCCCCGGGCTAATATTCATGAATCGAAACTTGTTGTTAAGGTGAGACGGTTAGAATCAATCTTGGATGAAATACAGGCTCCTAAAACCATTGATTTTATTTCAATTGATACGGAAGGTACGGAAATTGACGTATTAGAAGGATTGAACTTAGAGAAGTATAGACCAAGACTGATTCTTGTTGAATACAATACAGACAAAGTGATTAATACAAAACTACAACCGTATCTAATCTCTCAAGGATATTCGATTATTTATATAAGTCATTGCAATATCATAGCTTCAAGTGATTTTGAGAGAGATGCTTTGCTTTTGGGTTAACCCCAAAATTCGCAAATTGAATTGATCAGGAAAATGATTGAAATTAAACCGAATATCCAACATCACTCTATTTGTCCCTATTGCCAAGCCGCTCTTAAGCCTTTAACTGTTAAATGGCATGGAATGTATAGTTATGTAGAATCGCAATGTGTTAGTTGTTCCACTGAACTGATTGAAAGCTTAAAAATAAGTCACCTGATTGACAAATATTTTCAAATTGATCAAAAAGAGAACAATTTTTGGTGGAAAGGAACAGCTATAGATCATGCAAAAATATTGCTTGACTCTTTGAGAAATCCAGAGACTGAACAATTAGATATTTGTCAAGAAGTATTCAAGCCGTATAATCGCGTTATTATCTTGAATTGTATTGATCATCTTTATGGACATTGCTTGTTAAAGCTTCTCAACGCTCAAAGGCATTTAGATGCTGATCCTGATTATGGGCTAGTTCTGATTGTTCCTAAGTTTCTTAGATGGATGGTTCCAGAAGGAGTTGCGGAAGTGTGGACAGTACCTATACCAATAAGTAAGAGTTTTTGTTACTATCCTAGCTTTGCTGAGTTTGTCAGTGAAGAAATAGAACGCTTTGATGAAGTATATGTCAGTCAAGCTTATTCTCATCCTAGTCAGTTTGATATCACTCGGTTTACAAGAGTACCTAAACATTCTTTTAACCAAAAAGATATTAAAATAACCTTTATATGGCGTGAGGATAGAATGTGGTTAAATGATCGGGGGTTAAGTGATCTAGTCTTCCGAGCGTTGAGAAGACATAATATGCCGCTCCCACTCCTTGTTTTGCAAAATTGGCAAGTACGTCGGTTGTTTACCAAAATACGAACCCAGATTCCCACGGCAAAATTTGCGATCGCGGGTTTAGGTAGAGGAACTCAATTCCCGTCTTGGATAGAAGACCACAGGGTTGATAAATTTAACAAGGATACCGAACAACAAATGTGCCAACTTTACTCAGAAAGCCGTTTAGTAATCGGTATTCATGGCTCGAATATGCTTTTACCTTCAGGTCATGCTGGTATGACCTTAGATTTGATGCCAGATGGTCGGTGGAATAATTTTGCTCAAGATATTCTGTATCAAGAACCTGACCCAAGGATTGCCTCTTTTCGCTATCGATATTTACCTCTGACAACTAGCATTAAAACGTTGGCATATATGGCTGAAAAAATGATAGTGACAAGCTCAGTTTTCTATTCACAGATGATCGCTGATAAGTAAAAGGTAATTTATAAAAATAGTGTTGATTTTACTAATTCCAGCAACTAAATTTTAGCTGAACTGATTCAGCCGTGTTCAAAAAACTCAATATTTTTTTAGGTCAATAGTGCAGAATGTGAGCCAAGCTACTCGACTTTAGTTCAACTGTCGATTGTACATGAATTCTCCGATTGCTGAATATAATTAACAAAGTCATCAATCTTGTGAAAGAGCAAAAAATTAGTTTTCAGCCATTCTTGATCCTTGTTCCACCACTGAAAATTAATCAAATATTTAACTACGTCTGGTTTAAATCGATAACGGATCAGTTTAGCAGGAACACCACCATAGATAGCATAAGGAGGAACGTCTTTATTCACAACTGCTCCAGTAGCAATAATAGCGCCATCACCAATCGTCACACCATCTAAAATAACAACATTTGCACCAATCCAAACATCATTACCAATTTGGATAAGTTTCCTTTCTTCGATATAATCTTGATCAGCAAATGTAATACCAGCTTGTTTTTTCGTTGAATAGAAAATAGGATGGGTAGACACAAAGTATTGAGAAGGATGTATACCCCAACCAAACAGACAGTTGGGACCAACACTACAAAATCTACCAATATAAGTCTTTGTGATCAAGGTTTTTTCAGATATGTAAGAAAAGGAGCCAATTGAGGAGTCAAGTACTAACACGTTGCTACTAATACAAACATTCGGTTCTATCTCTGAATTCAAAACTAAGGACAAATATCCTTGTCTAAATTTTTGAAACTTCAACTGATTTCTTTGCCAATTGATCAAAAAACGCAGATAGATAGTCAGAGGATTTTTGGAGATGATATGTAAATTTTCTTTAACTTTAATCATTTCAAATAGTTGGTCAAAAGACATAAATGTTTACAAAATCATGGAATTATACTAACAGCTCATGATATAATTAGTTCTAAAATCATCACAAATATGTATTACCTAGATTAAAAATAGCTAAAGTATGATCCCTATTAGCTGTATTATTGTTAACTACAATAAAGAGAGATTTTTGAAGCAAGCCATAATCAGCGTCGTCAATCAGACGATGCCAGTTGCCGAAATTATTGTAGCAGATGATGGCTCCACGGATGGTTCAAGAGAACTCATTACGTCCCTAGCTCATGACTATTCCCAAATTAAATCAATTTTCCGAGAAAAAAATCTGGGAGTGGCGGCAAACAGGGATTTAGCGATTCGTGCTGCTAAAGGTGAGCTAATTACCAGTCTTGATGGTGATGATTGGTACACACCACAAAAAATAGAAAAGGAGTTTTTAGCTCTACAAGGTAACTTTGAAGCCATAGCTTATTCTGATGTTCAGTTAATCAGTCACCATGATCAACCAATTGCTTATTGGGACAATTCAGGTTTAGTTCACCTTGATATAAAGCAAAGATTGCGATTGTTAATACATGGTTTTGGTTCACCTCTTCGAGATATGCTGATTCCTAAACATCTTTACATAAAAGCTGGAGGAATGCAACATGGCAGGAATTTGTACGAAGATTGGGACTTACAAATTCGCTTGGCTGCTTATCCCTATCACTGGAAACACTCTGGCATTGTCGGAATCAATTACCGTAAGACAGATTCAGGACTTTCAAAAACCAACTCACTACTTAGGCATTTTCAAGCTCAATATCAGGTACTAATGTCAAATCAAGAATTGCTGAAAGAACATATTAGCGAACCGGAGTTGTGGCTGGCTATTGTAAAACTTATCCTCAAAACAACACGTTCTACATTAGGTATTCGGAGCAAAGTTAAAAGACTGCATTTTTGCTAATATGCAAGTAAATTGCTCCACCGAAAAGGACACCACCAAGTCAAATAAACCCTCATTATTAGGCGAAATAGAGCTTTAAAAGCAGGACACATTGTGTTGATTAACTTAGTATCATATTAACAGAATGGAGCTGAACTGATTTTTCTAGAAAAAATACACCATTAGGGGTTTTAGCAAAACATTCATAATCATGAGAAACCATAAAATCCATAATATCTACTTTTGATAAGGTTTCTAAATTTCGGGCAATACTTTCAACGAGTACAACTTTAGGTCTATAGGCAACCCAATCATTCGATTTTAAGACTTCAAGATCCATTCCTTCTACATCAACTGATAAGAAGTCTATAGGTGTAGATGGGGGCAAGTATTTCTCTAAAATACTGGCTAATTGATCAGTTTTTATTTGAGATTGACTGACTATTTTATCTTCCATGCCCAGTTCCTTGAGAAACTCTTGGGAAAAGCTATTCATCGTACTTGCTGATTCAGTAAGTTGATAGTAGGTTAAAGAATCTTCTTTATTGGCAACTGCTACTTCTAAATTAATATCTCTGGGTCGCCATCTATTAAATGAATTCATACTCCCTGGTCTAGCATCAATATTAATTCCACGCCACCCTTTTTCATAGAAAAGATAGGTATTGGAACAATCAATTGGATCATAAGCGCCTATATCGACATAAAAACCAGAGTCCTGTCGCAAGAAAAGATAAGATAATATACGGTCTTCCCCACAGAGTGAAAACGTTGATGTTGATGGATTCAATTTGCAGATATATTTTTTAATAGTGTGTTTTATAGTCTTTGGTACAAACTGTTTAATTATATTTCTCAATTTAGTTATATTACTCATAAGTCAACACCTATTCCGGTACAGTCAATTATTTTAAACAATCTCAAAACAACAAAAACTATATTATATAGCGTTTTTATTTGAGTTGTAAACCCCACCCCTGCCCTCTACGCAAGCAAGGGGAGGGTTTGGGAGGGGTAATATTTTCACGTTTCATTTGGAACTGCTATATTTTTATTCGCAATCAAGCAATCACAAATTAATTACAATTGATTTTAGTTTTTATGTTGCTCTTAGAATTATGGTTAATTATACAACATTTTTCTGAATAATGTATAGAAGATCAGTACGATTAGATGCAAGATTTCCTAAAGATAATGCACCCACTGTATTAACGATAACATCACCGAGAAAAGGATACGCTTTAAAAATATCTTTAGCGTCAAAAGCATAACTGTATTCTATTTTAATGTTTAGCCCCTGCTTTTTACAGTAGTTCCGTATACCACTTTTAGAGACAAAAGGTTCATAAACTGTTGGGAAGGGATCATAACCAGGCTTACCAGCATTAGAACGTCCTTGAATATATTTTTTATATAATATCTTCAGCCAAAATGGTGACAACTTAGACAAAAAACCGTACACTGTTTCTGCATCGGGAATTCTAAGAATTAAAAATCCTTCTGGTTTTAACCAATTGTACATATTGTCTAGTACTTTTTCTGCATCACTTATATGTTCAAGTACATATGAGGAATAAATTACATCGTACTCAGCTTCTTTGAGTTCAATCGTTCTTAAATCACCTACAATTATTTTATCTAAATCCTTTTTTTTGTATTTTCTGATTTCTAAAGCTTCTTGGCTTAAATCAATTCCTGTTAATTCATAGTCTATACCCTGTAAGTTCAAATCCCATTTTTGTCCACACCCAGCTTCCAATATTTTGATTGAACCAGATAAATGCTCTTGAATGTACTGTCTAATTATCCTAGAATTCTCTTCATCCCAAGGCTTGATATTAAAAATATTAACATCATTCCTTCTCTTTTGCTGCTGTAAGCTTGTCATGATGGTTTAAATGTTTAACAAAAAAATAATATCCTATATTTAGGACTTTACAGAGCAAACTTCATAAAAATTAACAAAATTTTCCGGGCAAAAAAAACATGAACCGAAATCGCACCGCCGTACTAATCACCTGTTATAACCGCAAAACCAAGACTCTAGCCTGTTTAGAGGCATTGTTCAACCAAGCACTGACCCCAGAAATCACCCTTGATGTCTATTTAGTCGATGATGGTAGCACAGATGGTACAGCAGAAGCTATCCAACAAGCTTATCCCCAAGTCAACATTCTTCCCGGTAATGGTCACTTGTTTTGGAACGGGGGAATGCGCTTGGCTTTAGCGGAAGCCATCAAGCAAGACTATGACTATTACCTTTGGCTCAATGATGACGTCATCCTGTATCCAAAAGCTCTGACGACTTTGTTCGCCACATCTGGTCATCTAGCCGAGCAGGGTGACGTTCGCTCAATTGTGGTTGGCTCGACTCAAGACCCGGAGCAAGGCACACTCACCTATGGAGGGGTTGTGCAAGAATACTGGTGGCATCCTTTGCGCTTTTGTCTAGTTCAACCCAATGAAACAGTCCAGCGTTGTAACACCATCAATGGAAACTGTGTTCTAATTCGTCGAGAGGTTGTTCAAGTTGTTGGAAACCTAGACCCCGCTTTGATTCATTACCTAGGGGACTATGACTATGGTTTACGAGCTCAAAACCAAGGATGTAGTCTGTGGATTTCTCCAGGATATATAGGAACTTGTCCCTTAAACCAGACCTCAGACTCTGATCAGCGTCTACAGGAACAATTAAAGCAGATGAGCGGTCCAAAAGGATTACCCTTAAAAGATGTAATTCTGTACTCCTTTGAAGAATGGAAGCTATTTTCCCAACGATATGGTGGTTCTTTGTGGTTTATTTATTGGTTGTTACCTTATCGACGATTGCTTAAAGGTTGGTTATTTAGCAAGTTAAACATCAAGTTAACTCGGACCTTCGGTCGTTAACCTGAAGTTCCCCCCATCCCGATTGACGATAGAAGCATAAAGCATTACTCGGTTAAGCGTTTTAGCCGATTAGCGCTCTCAAGTTGTACCCATGTATATTGAAGATTTTATTAATACTCTTGGGTAAAAATCTGGGATACAATTGTGCGCCTAAGTACATCAAAACGACTTTAAATATGGGAAAAAATAGCTAAAGATATTACTGTTCAATATTCGGACTAATCAAACTAACAATTTAGCACACTAAGTACGGAATATACCCACCTGATTGAAAAGTTTTTATCCTGCAAGACTGAAAAGACTACAATTATTCCTTTAAGCGATACTCTAACCCAAATCTTTTCATAATATCTCTAATTTCATCTTGTTCTGATTGATTCAGATCAGACTTCCAAGAATATAACCTGTCAGTACCTTGCCGTTTACCATAACCTATACTTTTTTTTTTGACGGAAGTTGGAGAGGTTTTACTCCAATTTTTTTCTAAATCTAAGTTGTTAAATTCAATTTTCATTTCGTCTAAAACTCTTCTTAAATAATCTGAACCTTCAAGGAGCATATCGTCATAATTTACTATATAAAATCTATTTTGCTTCTGTTGATTTGAAAATGAATCTAGTACATATTTTTCTGTTAGAGCCCAGTAGGCAGCCAGACGGGATATCAGGTTTTGTTGATCTAATTCAAAAATTTCCTTTTCCCATTTATAGAAATAATTTTTACGACCATCATTAATTTGAAGTAATTGTTTGGAGAGTGAAAGTTGCTCAAAAATAGCTCTCCAATAATCTATTCGCATAATCGTATGAATAAGTGCTCGCGGATCTCTATAGATATGAATAATAGAAACAGGCCAATCATTGTAAATAGCTTTTAGACAAAGGGATGCTCTAACAAACTTCACTACCACCCTATCTCTAGAATAGTAACTGATGGGTCTGATAGTCATTTGAGTATTTCGATGAGGCAATAGATCTAGCAATGCTTTGTCAATGATGCTCTTAAGATATGAGCCTTCACCAAAATTATGGTCTTGGTAAGGCATCAATAGGTTGAGAAAAGTAAAATCATGTTGTGGCGGATTAATTTCTGGCATAGCTTTATAGAAATAATCCGATCTTAGTCCAAAAGGTTCAAAAACTGCTTTAGCGTTTATTGCGGCTGATAAAGTATCTTGCAACCAGGTTGTTCCACTTCGCCAAAAACCATTTACCACTATGCATTTAGATATATCAATTTTCTGTGACTCCCACAAATTGATCGGATAGAAGATTTTCGATTGTACATCTCTGACTATCAATTCTGTTTGGCTTTCAATCTTTAGTTTCAATTTATTCGCCTTACGGGTAATCCAATGCATGATTTTGACTCTAAAATTTTTCCAACGATATGGTGGTTCTTTGTGGTTGATTTATTGGTTGTTACCTTATCGACGATTGCTCAAAGGTTGGTTATTTAGCAAGTTAAACATCAAGTAAACTCATAATACCAGTAGGCTCTTCCGTACCTGTTATGCTGGCATTGCCTTCATATTATAGCCAAGCATTTTGCTGGTAAAGTGTTTTAGCATAATTATAAATCTGATAATCTAGGCGATTACTTTCCTCAAACTCAGACAGAAAACCCGGGGAAAGCCTTTGCCGACTCCGAGGCGATTGATTTAAATTATCCACTTGAATGCGCTGCTTCTTCAAGAGAGCAGCTAATTTCTCAAATGATTCTTGATAGTTTTCGACTAAGCCGATAAAGAAATAGCGATTGAGAACATCTTTATAATTAGATTCATTGCAAGGAATGACTGTTGCTAAATAATTATTTCTAGTCAACAAATGCTTTTCTAGTGGTTCTTGAGGTGAAATTCGCTTCATGCGTATTTCATAATAGTGCAGGGATATTTGAACTTGTAATGGATGTCGCAGGAACGTGATCAGACGATAGGATTCCTGCTCTAGAAAAGACGGATATCTTTCGTGAATAAAAGAACCTGGCAGATGGTAATGACCAGATAATATATGGTAGTGGCATAGGTTAGCCAAGTTTTTGGGACGGTTACAGAATTTTTCGTAGGCTTGAGGATCATCTTCATTACCCCAAGCCCAGGGTGGGGGATAATCTTTGATACAGATGAACCAGTGAGTTAGAGCATCAAAGGCAGAGGTTCCTGCACACTTGGGAATATGATGAAAAATATAGCGATACGGTTGCTGTGGCTGGGAAAATTCCATCATCCAAATTTTTGAAGCGCGGAGAATATGCCGAGCCTTTTTATTGATTTTTTTTTGTACGTCTGTCAGTTGGGGATTGCTCATCAACACCATCATAAATCAATATTTTCATTATACTACTATCAGAGCAGCTTACCGATGATATCTTCAGCGAAATTCATCAACGGCAGCGGCAACATCAGAAATAAACTGAACTCGACGTTGCTCCGCCCAGTTCACGGCTTGCTCTTGCCCATCTTGGATTAAGGGAGATGAAACGACAGACATTAAACATTGAGCAAACTGTTCGGGATCTTCAGCCACTTGAACGGTTGCTGGCGGATTGGAAATTCCCCTCAATGCAAATGGAGTTGCCACAATTGGTAATCCGACCCCAACAGCATCTAATGTTTTAATTTGTACCCCAGCTCCCCTGATCCCAGGAATCGCAATAACCTTAGCTTCTGCCATAAAGTCTCGTGCATCGGGAACAAACCCTCTATAGTTAACGTTAGGATACAATCCCTGAAGCCACTCGGCTCCCCTACCAGCAATATGAATGGATAAAGTGTCTGGTAGGTGAGGATAAACCCATTGAAAAAACCATTTTAATCCATCCCGATTAGGTTTCCATGTCCAACTGCCGATCATCCCAATATCAAAACTTGGTTTTCTCAGACTAGATCCTAAATTTTCTAGGCTAGAAGGTAAATCAAAGCGTTTTATCTTGCCTTGATTTTCAATGCCAACAACTTTGATGAAATATTCAGCATCGTGTTGTGTTAACGTCCACGTTTGCTTGGCTATTCTAGCTAACTCATCTTCGGCTTTCTTCGCCAACTTAATCTCTCGCTGATAGATCCATCTCAATAGGGAATTTTTTGTATATTCAATGCGCTCTAAATAAACTTCATTTTCAATGTTTTGAGCATTAATAATCAATTTATAACGTTCTGAAATTATCGATTTTAGCCAAACTAATTGAGAAGAATGTTCTAGTATAATGATATCATAATTTTCGTCGTTTAAAATATTATTAACTTTTTTTAGATAGGTCTGAGAGTAATATTTAGCTGATGAATAAGGCAGATTTTTTATTAAACTGTTAAGCCCCCAAATAACAGGATATAATTTTGCCTCTTTTGTTTCTATGTAACGTTCTCCTACTGACAGAATATCGAGCTTTGGTTCACAGGGTACACCTTTTCTCTGATATCCAACAACTAATACCCTGTATTGATTGCATTTAAGGGCATTAATGAAATGCTCTGACGCAATATCACCTCCAGTCCCTTTTTTGCTAGGAAGACAAGTCGTGAGATACAAAATATTCATGTTAATTCTATATAATGTTATCCAAAATGCACCTGTACAACCATATCATTAAAGTCGCGATCGCCTCCATTCCATTCATCTTCAAACCCAATGGTATTATCTCCCAAAAGGCGAACGTGGTCTACCCCATCCGGGTTAGCCCCGATAAAGGCAAAATAAGCCATTACGTCTTGATCACTCTGATTCAGGGGATTCTCTGCCAAAAACTCTTCTGCTGTACCATCAGCGATTATAAACGGAGCCACTAACGTCCCAGCCGGTAGTCCCGCGTTTGTGTCCAACTGCTGACTTACCGCCGCTTCAGCATAACCGGGATCACCGGGTAGCAGATCCCCAATGCGACCATCCAAGTCATCAATGACATAAAATCCAAAACTATTATCATACTCGGCGTCACTATTGACGCCAAACTGCGCCGGAATCATACCCGTTACCTGATCCCGTAAATCAATGAGTTCTGCTTCTTGCCCTCCTTGTAACTGGGTTCCAACTCCTGGTTGAGCCTCTGTGATTTGCACCGTGAAAACTAGGTCATCAAAGTCTCCATCATTGCCATCTTCCCACGCCAGGTTATAGTAGTTATCACCTAATTCTGATACCTGTACAGGGTCAAACTGATCCCCATTGGCAGAGGTTAAACCCAAAAATATATTATCCGGAGTCCCTCCAGCCGCCAACTCAGCCCGTACTGTATCCGTGGTACTATCTTCGATCAGGTAAAACCCAAAGTTCTGATCCCCATCAACCCCAAATTGACGGGTGAAGCTTAAATCTGGAAACTGATTGCCAGGAAGCACAGAGAAAACAACTTGGGATTGGTTGAGGGCGGCATCCAGATACCCAGCTTCTCCAGGAGCGATCCCGTTAATATAACCCGACTCATCATCTACCCAAAAAATGCCAACTTCGTTAACCGAATTGGTATCACTCCCAGTTAGCTGAAATTCAAGTTGAACCGCATCCGAATCTCCAGCAACGTAGAAAACATCCGAGGCTAGGTGACTCAATGTGGGTTCTGGGATGGGTTGAGGGTTGGTTATGCTAGCCGTGATTCCCTGGGTGACAGTAGCCGACGATTCCCCAATGTCATTAATTGCTCTCAGGCGATAATAATATTGCGTGTTTGCCGTTAAGTCAGTATCCCGGTAACGGATAACATCAGCCGCTGTTGTAGCAACTACCGTCCAATTCTCTTGGTCGCGCGATCGCTCGATCTTAAACCCGGTTTCATCCTGACTATTATCCGCCCAAGTCAGTTCAATTTCTGTAGAAGAAATCCCTGTCAGGATTAAGTCACTCGGAGCCATGGGTGGTGTCTCTATCGAAACGCTCAACGTCGCTCCGGCTGTCACCTGGGGATTCCTTGGTCTGGGAGATGTTTGCACCGCCCCGCCATTATCGGTAAACTCTGCCAGTTGAGGATCACTAAACATAACACCGGCTGTTACTTTGGTATCATCCGGGTTTGGAGACAAGGATTGGACATTTCCACCGCCATCACTAAATACTATCATTGTCTGATGGTTAAGGTTCCAATCATTGCCTCCATTGTGAGCAAAATTATCAGCAACTAAGGTGTTGGTAAGTAGGGTATTGTTGCTACCGCCGGTAAACCCACCTCCCATAAATCCAGCATAATTCCTGGCAATGGTTGTGTTGGTAATCGTAGTCCGACTCGATCCATTTTGGAGAGCGATCGCGCCACCGAGTCCATCATTACCATCGGCTGATTTGGCTTCGTTGCCGTAGAACGTACTATTTTCAATAGTAGTCGGTGATGTTTCTCCTACCCATAAACCTCCCCCTTGCTGGTGCGCCCGATTATTCGCAAACGTCGTATTCCGGATAATCAACTCACCCTTACCGTGGCGTAGCCCCCCACCGAGAGCCACACCTTGGCTATTCTCAGTGATGAGATTGTTAATAATCGTGCTATTTTGAACTAATACGGTATCGCTATCATAAACAAAGAGAAACAGACCTCCTCCTTCTCCAGCACTTTGATTGCCATCAATTCGACTATTACTAATCTCGATTGTGCCTTGCGTCCGGCTATCTGGGGTTGGCGAAGCTCCATCGGTAAAGATGGCTCCACCACCACTCGTGGATGTGTTGTTGACAAAGGTGGAGTTGGTAACCGTCAGGCTACTTAAGAGGCTATTAATGGCTCCCCCCAAATCTCCATGGTTGTTAGTAAAATCGCTGTCCACAACTGTAGTAGAACTTTCGCTTTTAACCGCGATCGCACCTCCACCCCGCCCAGTTTTACCCGATTGACCATTCCCCTCAGCGCTATTGCCCTCAAATGTACTGTTAATGATAATATTGCTACTGCGAAAACCGGCATAAATCGCTCCCCCACCTTCACCATTGGCATGGTTATTCTTAAAGGTGGTATTTTCTATGGTTAACTTGGTGGAGCTAAATGTCCAAACTCCTGCACCTGCCCCATCTTCACCCTTCTCCGTCGTCTTTCCATCAGCGATCGTCAAATTCTTGAATGTTACTTCTATAGGTTCCCAGGGTGGATCGCCTTGAACAAAAAATACACGAGAGGTGTTATTCCCACTAATGGTTAAACCTGGGGCCTGTTTCCCATCAATTGTCAAGTCTTTCTCAACTTCGAGTTGACCACTGGTGAGGGTAATGGTTTGATTGGCTAAACTAGCGTCAAATTCAATTGTATCCCCTGCCTTGGCTTGCGCGATCGCAGCTCTCAGAGAACCCACTCCACTGTCAGCAGCGTTTTTAACTATAATGGTAGTCATAATTTAGCATGCACCCGTTTTTTGCCAGATTAAATCTATCCCTCGCCCAGAACGTTGGAACTAAACGTGTATCTAGATCTAGATCAAGGGATTCTCTAACAGGGCGTCACCGTTTTAATACATCATCAAACTTGGATTACAGTTCATAACCCATGAACAATGACGCGAACTAAACAGTGTCACCGACTTGGCTTAGATCATGTTTCAAGTCGAGGGACTTGTGAAAAATTTAATCGCTGGACTGAACCCTGTAAGTATATTTTCTCTGTCTGTAGTAAAACTACTGAATTTAATCAACTACTGTCTACCCAAACATAGACTCTTTACAGACTCTTCATAAACAGCCTGTCGTATCTTCATGAAAACTTCACAGTAGATTTGACCAACCCTTATCACATCTGCACATCTGCCTCGCCCTCACCCAAAGAGGGGAAGTTAACTTGGATCAGCCAGATTACAGATGGAACGGTTGAGACTTCACAAAACTTTGTAAAGAGTCTTTACGTAAATACTCGCAATTGGTGGATTTACATTTCAATCTATGTACAACTATTGACATGACTGAGCAATTACAAGTAAATTACTTCCCATAAAGGATTTTATTCCCCGACCCGAAAGAGGTTAACACCTAACTCCCCAGACTTAGCGAGACGATGAGGATAAACCCAAAAACCGTTGACCGTGGGTCTGGCTCACTCCAGGTCTACAGAAACAAGGTTTTGGGACTTCGGGCGATAAAAAATAAAAATGCGAAACCCAGTTTGGGCAGCTATGAGGAAATAGGAATGAATACTCAAACGTTACCAGTGTCTCCCAGTCAAACCAGTGTCATCGGAATTGGTGTTCATCGGACAAGCTATGAGGAATGTACCGATCTGATCATTCAAAACGCTAAACGGCATCAATCGTGTACAGTAGCGGCAACGGATGTCCATAGCATGATGCGTGGTTATCTTGACCCCCAAGGTCATGGCTATCGCCTGAATAATTTTACGGTAGTCACCCCAGACGGTCAACCTGTACGCTGGGCGCTGAATCTGTTTCGCAAATCGGGAGAAAAATATCTGCGCGATCGCGTCCGGGGACCTGAACTTATGTTAAGGGTGTGCGAACGAGCGGCGGCTGAAGGTGTGAGTATTTTTCTCTATGGTTCCACCGATCCGACGTTAGAGCAACTGAAAGTCAAGCTGACCGAAAAATTCCCTAACTTGAAAATCGCTGGTGCAATCTCTCCACCGTTTCGAGCATTAACTCCAGAGGAAGATGCTGAGTACGTCCAAACCATTCGCCAATCAGGAGCGGGTATACTTTTTGTCGGACTAGGATGTCCTAAACAGGAAGAGTGGGCGTTTACCCATCGCCATCGCCTGGATTGCCCAGTACTCTGTGTCGGTGCGGCGTTTGATATGCACGCGGGTCAAGTTGACGAAGCTCCAATTTTAATGCAAAAGTTCGGTTTAGAATGGCTCTATCGATTTATGCAAGAACCTGTTCGTCTTTGGAAGCGCTACCTCTTAATCAATCCGCTTTACCTCGTGCTTGTCGCTTTGCAGCTTTTCAAAATCTTGCCCCGCCAAAAAAAGCGTAATCGAATTGACTACCAAACCTCTCATATTATATGAATATTATATGAAAAGAGAAAGGCAACTCCATAAAGTGAGAGATTATCATTGAGTGATTCAACGCTGGAGCGGATTTTAAACCAAGCTACTCAGCAGGCGGAAGCAGCTGAGGTTTACCGGAAACTTGGGTCACAAGCCTCGTCCTTCGACAGGCTCAGGAACACCTTCTAGGACGGCTTTCACTAAGATTATCTCGAAATTATCCTGATATGCTGCTTATTCGTACTAAAATAACATTAGCGGTAAAGCGCACATAAAAAGCGAAGTTGGTAAGCGCGGATTATCTCTTGTATCCGGAACCCTGGTAGCAGAAATCCTAAATCTTGCAAAGTGAGAGACGTTGGAGCGAGAATTCGATAAATCTCGATACATTTAAAATCATGTAAGACCTGTGAAGGCATTGAAATACTGTGGGACACACAGGAATTTAAGCTTGAGGAGTGAGTTGAAAGGCTCAAGTATGCTCTGTAAGACCGAAGGGAAACTATTCAACTTGTTGAACGGACGAACTAAGGCAAGAT
Source organism: Coleofasciculus sp. A1-SPW-01 (assembly GCF_040217205.1). NCBI lineage: Bacteria > Bacillati > Cyanobacteriota > Cyanophyceae > Coleofasciculales > Coleofasciculaceae > Coleofasciculus > Coleofasciculus sp. A1-SPW-01. The sequence continues at coordinate 150,347 of NZ_JAVJNP010000090.1, forward strand.
CAGCCCAAGAATCACCGCACTTATAGGGCGGTGAGTGTCAATATTTGTCCAGTCAAGATACACCGATTACCTTTGAAAACAATCGTTTAAAATCCCTGCAAACCAAAGCCCGTGAGGGAATAGCGCTGCGACTTGTCTGTAATGGACGTCTGGGATTTGCCAGTTCTAGTGATTTGAGCCGCTTGGATGACTTAGTGTCTGCTGCGATACAAACTTCTGAAATTGGCGCTCCCGTCGAGTTTGAGTTTGCCAGTGATGTACAACTGACGACACCGACAAGCAATTTTCAGCCCCCACCCACCCAAGAATTGGTCGAGGTGGGACAAGGGTTAATTGAGCAGGTTCATGCTTATAACCCAGATATATTGGTGGATGTCGAATTTCATATCCGCTCGAGTTCGGTGAAAATTGCCACCACGAGTAACGTTTGGACACAACGTAGCCGTCAAATCCTGAGTGCTAGTCTATCAGGGAACTTAGTTAAGGGGGAAGATTTTCTTCAGGCTTATAGCATCGACGTTGGGCGGCGCGAGGGGGATGTCAACCCAGTGGGAATGGTTTCCGGAGTGGGTTATCTCGTCCCATACCCGATTTAGTGAATCTGTGTATGATTCCAGGAAAGACAGCCATGCCAGATTTAATTGCTGGGATGAAAGAAGGGCTGATTGTCGATCAAGTGCTGGGTGCCGGTCAATCGAATCAGCTAGCAGGAGAGTTTTCCGTGAATCTGGATTTAGGTTACAAAGTTAAGAATGGGGAAATCGTGGGTCGGGTTAAGAATACGATGGTAGCGGGTAGTATTTTTGAGGCGTTTAAACGTCTGGTTGATTTAGGTGCGTCACCAGAATGGGTTGGCGGAAGTGCTTATCTACCTTGTTTGTTATTTGATCAGTTGAGTGTAAAAAGTAAAAAGTAAAAAGTAAATTGTAGGGGCGGGTTTAGCCGTTTAATGGTGATACACACCGATAATCTATCAACAAAACCCGCCCTTATTAATAATAAAAAGAATGAATTAAAATATGGGTGAAATCCTATAATAACTGTACTGGTATTCGCAGGAATACAGCAAAAATACGATAAGAGAGAAAGGAGTAAAGTTGGTGAAGCCAGGATTGATAAATGGATTTTCTGCCGTTCGTTCGGTTCTCAGTCGCCTACGGATGATTGGGGTTGTTCTGCTGGTGTCATTACTCCTATCTGGCTGCGTTAAATATGATGTTTTAGTGAACGTCAAGGATGAAAACCACGGCGCGATTGTGCAGCAAATCCGCTTGGGAGAACAATTGAGAAGTTTTAGTAATGCTCAAGCGACTGAATGGCTCAAAAGTATTGAACGACGTGCTAAGGAACTCCACGGAAAAACGACGCGCCGTTCTCAGCAAACACTTGTAGTCACAATTCCATTTAGTAATGGGCAGGAATTGACCACCAAGTTCAACCAATTTTTCAACCCCGTGAACCCAACGGCTAGGAAGGCTAAGGATAGGGGAACTGTTGATTTACCCAGTCTTGACTCGATATTAAGTTTGGATCAACGTAGCTTTTTTGTGGTGCAACGGAATCAGTTAAACTATGAACTGGATTTGCGATCGCTAGCCGTGCTTTCGGCAAATGGGAGTGTAATCGTTAGTCCGGGTTCGCTGTTGGATTTGCAGTTTAGTTTGCAGACTCCTTGGGGGGCAAACATTCTTGATTTAGGGGATAATACGATTACGCCTCAGATTTACGAGGATGGACATCAGCTTGTGTGGACTCTGATACCGGGTCAACTTAATCGCCTAGGGGTGGTGTATTGGGTTCCTAGTCCTCTGGGAATGGGAACGATTGTAATTGTACTGTTGGTGTTGGGTGGTTTTTGGGTTAAGTATAAGTCATTTCCGGGAACATCAACGGCGTAAGTCACACATTTAAATTGGGTATAAGTAGTGAGCAAGATGCTCACACTACAAGGATTTCGTAATTCTTGACATTCAAGTTGAAATGCCGAAAAACTTAGAATGCCAGCAGCTTAGATTTCCCAGGCTCATAAAAATATTGTCAGTAAACAGAGCAATAAGGCTTCTGTCCATTCCACCACCGCCCCATAAGTATCCCCCGTATGTCCTCCCAACTGGCGGTAAAACCAGAAGCCGGTCAAAAGCGCGATCGCACATCCTCCTCCGGCGCTAATAACGGCTAACTCCAGACTATCTCTATTCATATTCATGAGTAGGGGTAAGCCACATACCCCCAGGAGTAAAAATGCCCCCCACAGACTATCAATCGGCACCCGAATCCCTTGTTGATGAAATGCGCCTTTCCCTGTGGCTTTGAGGTACGGATACATCGAAATCGCCACCACTTGTCCCCAGCGCCCCCATCCGGCTACACTAATCAAGGCAAACCAGCGATGAGTCTCAATATCCGTAAGCGCCGCCATTTTTAGTAAGAGTAGCGCGATCGCTGCCATCGCCCCAAATGCCCCAGTAACGCTATCTGCCATCACCTCCAGCCGCCGCTTCGGATCGGGTACCCCTAAGCCATCTGCCGTATCCATCACGCCATCTAGATGCAATCCTCCGGTGAGTGCTACCCAACTCACCACGATAATCCCACTTCGGGTCAAGTGGGGCATACCCCAGTGTTGCAACAGAGCGTCTAGCATAGCTAATAGAACGCCAATGAATAACCCAACCCCAGGTGCCCAACGGGCAATACGCTCAAAGTCTAATCCCCAACTCATGGGAATGGGGATACAAGTATAAAAGGTGATAGCACCCAACCAAGACTGCCAGGACTTTTGCACCGCTTGCCACATCGATTGCACTCTAAACCACTTCATGGAGAATAATCTAATCTAGAGGGACACAGATGCAGGTAAGCCCGGAAGCACGGGGATACAGGTGTCACAGAGATATTGAGTGGCTCAGGATTTGGGTTCATAGTTTACTACACAGAAATTTACGTATATTGTCCGATGAATAGCGGGTGAATATTGGGATAGTATGGTTTAGTAACCCTACTGTAATACCCGTAACACTCAAGTATTTCAGATAATAATCCACTGGCACGAGCCCGTGGATAAATTTCTGATTCTTGATTGTCATAGCTTCTGACTTGCCTTTAGCTAGGCAGTCGCTAAAATCGAAGCATTAGGTTTTTCAGTCGGGTTTTACACGAATGCCAATACTCTTTGCAAGGCAATATCAGCCCCTTATGCATCATAGGCTTTACCCATGAGTTATCATCAACCTCCACGCCGACTTCCCGCTCCTTGTATCATTGATACGGGCATTATTATCAATAAGCAGGACATGGGACGCCTACTCACTGATTTGGGTCGCGTCCGCTATATTCACACCATCGATAGCAACAAGCAAAGTGAGGGAGAAGGATATGTGCTGGAAGTCTTTGCCGATTCCCGCCGTTCTACCCTGATTGCGAATCAAGCTATCTACATCAATGTCCAGAGTTTTGATTACTTGCAACTGCATCAGACACCGGAAAAGCAGGCTTATTTCGATTTAGTCCAGGATAACCGTCGGCTAAGGCTGATTCCCTTATCCAACCCTTTACATGAGCAATCGGTGGAAACCCTCAACGCCGAAGCCCTGGAAGCCATGGTTACCCAGGTACTCAATGCCCGGTGGGATGTACAAATTGATGATGAGGGGGAATGCCCGTTCTAATCCGCACATAAAAGAGATGATGAGCCACAATAATCAAAGCACGATCATGAACCCTTAACCGCATTGGCTCAAACATACAATTCATTTTCCTTTCAATGTCAGGCATGGTGCAGCCAAACCAAGGCACGCGCCGGATTACTGCACAGTCCCCATGGTCTGATTGAAACGCCCCGGTTTATGCCCGTGGGTACTTTGGCAACGGTCAAAACTCTAACTCCTGCCCAGTTAGAAGCAGCACAAGCCCAAATTATTCTTGCCAATACCTATCATCTGCACTTACAACCCGGAGAAGCGATTGTTCAGCAAGCGGGAGGACTGCATCACTTTATGGGTTGGCAGCGCCCAATTTTGACGGATTCGGGCGGCTTTCAAGTTTTTAGCTTAAGTAAATTGCGACAAATTAGCGAAGAGGGTGTGGTTTTTCGTTCGCCTCGGGATGGACGGTTAATTAATCTCACCCCAGAACGGTCGATTGCTATCCAAAATGCGCTAGGGGCGGACATTATTATGGCATTTGATGAATGTCCGCCGTATCCAGCAAGTCGGGCGGAGATTGAGGCGTCATTGGAGAGAACCGATCGCTGGCTGAAGCGCTGTATCAATGCTCACACTCGTGCGGATCAGCAAGCTTTATTTGGTATCGTTCAGGGCGGTGTGTATCTGGATTTGCGTCGTCAGGCGGCTGAGTCGTTGGTGTCTTTGGATTTACCGGGGTATGCCATTGGTGGGGTGAGTGTGGGAGAACCGGTGGACTTGATCCATGACATCGTGGCGGCGACGGCACCGTATTTACCCATTGATAAGCCGCGTTATCTTATGGGGGTGGGGACATATCGAGAAATGGCACGGGCGATCGCATCAGGTGTGGATTTATTTGATTGTGTGATTCCCACGCGCTTAGGTCGTCATGGGGCGGCGTTGGTTCAGGGGGAACGCTGGAATTTGAAAAATGCTCGGTTTCGGGAGGATTTTTCGGCGTTGGATTCGACTTGTCCCTGTTATTGCTGTCAGAACTTTAGCCGCGCCTACTTAAGTCATCTGGTGCGATCGCGGGAAGTTTTGGGCTTTATGTTAATCTCCCTGCATAATGTGACAGAGTTGATTCGCTTTACCCAAAGTATTCGAGAGGCGATTTTACGGGATACTTTTACCACAGATTTTGCGAGATGGCTAGTGCAGCGCGGCAAAAATACTTGAGCAGCTTCGTAGATACGATGAAGCAGGGGAAGCAGAGGGAGCAGGGGAAGCTGGGGGAGATATTAGCTGTTCAGTTATTTCTGCCTTCTTGCGCTAGTCCGGTCACCACCGCAAAGTATGACCGCCGGGGGGAGGAGGCGAAACGACGGGCGGCGCAGCGTTTGGAATTTTAGTTCTAGAACTAGAATAGGAAGATCATTAACACGATATAGGGTAAAGTCAATGAATGTGTCTTTAACTCCAGAACTTGAGCAGTTTCTTCAACGCCAAGTAGAGGGCGGGAAATACAAATCACCGGAGGAGGTTATCCTGGCTGCACTTAGGGCGTTTGCTGAACGGGAACGTATCTATAAGGGGCGCTTTGAGGAATTGAGGGGGGAAATTATGGTTGGAGTTGAAGCGTCGAAACGGGGAGAGGTGGTTGATGGTGAGACGGTTTTTAGCCAACTCGAACAGAAGCTGCTTTTACGTCGTTCTCAAGAGGGTGAATGAGTAATATTTGCCAATTTACTGTTCCAGCTAGTCGAGATATTGAAAGTATTATCGACTATGTTGCTGATAAGAGTAGTTTGGGTGCAGCGGAGCGTTTACTTAAGAAGATTAATCAAAAGTGTCGGACGTTGGCTAGTTTTCCGAACATGGGGCGGAGGCGAGATGAGCTTTTACCTTCGTTGCGAAGCTTTCCTGTTGATGATTATTTAATTTTTTATCAACCAATTGAGAATGGGATTGAGATTTTGCGGGTTGTTAGTGGCTATCGAGATTTAGAGGCGCTGTTCTCAGATGAAGATGGGGAGTAAGAAACTGAAATATGCCTCCAAATTAAGCCGAAACCTATATTTGCGGATTGTTTACACAAATATAGGTTTTTGTCCATAGTCCAATTATGACTGTAATATCATGTCCGGCAAATCACCCATAATAAAAACCTCTCCCTCTAACTCCCTCACCCCCTCCTCTGCCTTCTGCTATATTACGCCAACCAACGGCTTAGGGTTTGCCATCAGCAACCAAAGCACTTAAAGAATCGCTAATTTCTCCGGTGTTGAGATTCCCAAAATAGGTGACTTGGGTGGGGTAAGCAAACTCAATCTGACGCGCTTCAAATTCCTGTTTAAGCTGTAAATTAAGCTGCTGCTGGATATCCATATAGAGGTTGTAATCACTGCTTAAAACGTAATAAACCACCTCAAAGTTCAAGCTAAAATCCCCATAATCGCTAAAATGCGCTCGGTCAAAAGTGGTATTATCTAGATTTTCCACAATACCTTGGACAATTTCGGGGATGAGCTGGAGCTTTTCTTGAGACGTTTCATACAGCACGCCAAACTTAAATGCTACCCGTCGTTTGGGCATCCGCTTATAGTTGCGAATCCGCGAACTGGTTAAATCGGTGTTGGCAAAAATGAGTTGTTCTCCACTTAAACTCCGCAGACGAGTCGTTTTAATACCAATATGTTCGACTGAACCGAGGAAATCGCCAACAATGATAAAATCTCCCAATTCAAAGGGACGGTCAAAGAGGATAGAGAAGTAGCTGAATAAATCCTGGAGAAAGCCTTGAGACGCTAAAGCAATCGCCACACCGCCAATGCCTAATCCAGCCACAACAGCGGAGATATCAAAACCCAGATTATCTAACAAAAAGACAATTCCCAGCGCCCAAATTGCAATTCGAGCCGCCGGAATTAACGCATCAAGCGCCTGTTGCACCGTTTCACTTTGGCGGCGAGTTAGCCAATATAGCCGGAAACCGTATTCCACCAGGGAAACCAAGAGGCGAATCCCTAGAATCGTGGCAACAATCAACGTCACAGCGTCAATCACCTGATCCAGAATCGGATGTAAGGTGAGATTCGCGATCGCCACATAAAACGTGCCAACGTAAAGGATAGGAATCACGGCTCGTTCAATCATCTGGATCAGGGAATCATCCAACTGAGTTGTCGTTTTCGCCGCCCAGCGTTTGAGCCGTCCTACAATCACTTGGCGGAGAATTTTGATCAGAAAAATTCCCACAACCAAGATGACAAAGGCGATGAGATAGTCTACGACTTGATTGTATAAAAACGTAACCTGTAAGAAATCTGGCGTCATGAACTCCTTAAGCGAATTATACTGAATCCCTATCAGGATTTATGGTTTTTCTCAATCATACATCAACCCTAAGACATAAATTTGGTTAAGTTTGAAGTTTGGAGTTTGTAGTAAGGGCTTTAGCCCGTTATAAGTAGTGGCGTAGTACATAAGCTGTCATGCAATTAAATTGGGTAAGCTGTCACGCATTTAAATTGGGAATGGGTAGCGAGCAAGATGCAAAGCCTGCGGCATGGCTTCGCTTAACGCACTACAAGGATTTCGCAATTCTTGACATTATGGTTTAAATGCCGAACAGCTTATTAGTAACGAGCCAGACTACAAACTTATCGAATTTCCCCCCGCCAATTCATTTCCTGTTGGGCTGAGTTTCCCGCAAAGGAACGAGTCGCGACTAACTCAATTTCGATCGCGACTCCAGGACGCAGGTATTCGGCTTCTATGGGGAGTTTGCCGATTTCTAGCGTGTAGCGGTTGTTATGGCGAGTGACAAGTTCGGCTGGAATAATTCCTTCATACCGGGTTCTGTAATTATAGAAGCGACGGAAGCGATCGCCTGAATTGGCGGTGCGGTATTTTAACCAGAATTGGGTGTCTAACAAGTCGGACTTTCCGGCTAAGTCCACCACACTAAAGGTTAACGCTGAACGATTTCCGGCAAAATCTGCCCGCGTCAGTTGGGTTGCTTCCTGTTTCAGAAGTGCATTGGTGACAACAAATTGCATCAAATTCCCCTGTTGTGACATTGTGCCATCAAACCAGACTTCTTTGGGCAAAGATACATCGATGCGTTGATCAGATTTAAGACTCAGGGATATCGGTTGATTATAAAAATCGGTAATCGCCCGGTCTGCATTCCAGACTAATTCAAAAGACCGTTCTAAGCGTCCAACAAACTCCCGATACTGGTTGGCAATAATTGAATTAGGTGCGAGTAAAGCGGTTGCACTACTACGAGTTTGCCATTGATTCACAGAGAGTGCGATCGCGCCGTTTTGCAGTTGAGGTAGAGTAACCGTAGCGGTGGGTTTGTCTGGGGGTAATGCTTCACTCCGATTAATTAAACTCAGTGTCCCCATGCTTCCGTCTTTTCCGTCTTGACCATCTCGACCATCTTGACCATTGTCACCCTCTTCGCACTCGAATCGCTCAGTTTCACAGTCTTCGTCACCATCGTCTGACTTTTTGGTACAGGTTTCTATCTCCCAACTTCGGTCATCACAGTCACAGCCATCCCCCCCATCAGCGCCGCGTCCAGAACGTCCTCCACGTCCGCCCTGGGAACGCACATAGATTTGTTTCAAATCCTCTCGATTCGTATAATAAACCGTCAACGACCCGCCATTTCCACCATCTCCGCCATTTCCACCATTTCCACCATCGCCCCCATCTGCGGCTTGGAGATCATACTCAACCTTTCGCGGCTGTCGGGAACAATCTCCATCCTCACCCCGTTGTCCATTATTGCCATCACCACCATTTCCTCCCGACAACTCTAGATTAATTGGAGAACCATCCACAAAAATTGTCCGATTTTCCCCATCTCTTCCCCGTCTCCCCGCACGTCCATCTGTACCATCTGTACCATCTTGTCCAAAGTCTCGTTCTGGATGACGACTCCACGCAACTAAGGGACAGAAGAGGGAGTTTGAGGTGTGAGGAAAAACAAAGGAGAATGTCAGAGTTAGTAGAATGAGTGATAGCTTCCCAGAGACATGCATTAGCATCGATAGAATTCTGCAATCTGGGAAAAAAATTCCCTAGTCAAGGGATGACTAGAGTGTAGGGGGATTAGTTCCGGATTGACTCTTCACGACCTTCGAGGAAACCGGATTTGTAGGGGCGGGTTTAGGGACTACTGTTGATTGTTTTCCCTAACTTGGCTACAAAACCCGCCCTTTTTTAATCGTGCTATTCCCTATTACCTATTCCCTATTCCCTGACAAATGACAAATGACGCTCTACCTAATGAATCACAGGTAACTCAATTTCAAAGGTTGTTCCTTCACCTTCGACTGAATGACAGTGGATTTTACCGCCATGTTTCTCCACCACAATTTTATAGCTAACTGATAACCCTAATCCTACGGCTATTCCCACAGATTTGGTCGTGAAAAATGGGTCAAAAATTTCTTGTTGTACTTCCTGACTCATGCCACAACCATTATCAGTAATGCGAATCATTACAACATCTCGTGTTTTTTGAGATGTGTTGACTGTTAATCCGGCGCTGCGCTCAAGGACATGAATTTGACTATTCACTTCTTCCTCACCTTCTCTATCTCCTTCATTTCCTCCTCTGATCATTTCCCCCTCTCCTTCCTCTCCAACTTGGGGTGAAACCGGGCGACTGATCAATCTGGTGTCAATGGTAATAATACCCGGTAATTTCTTCATATCTATCGCATCAATAGCATTGTTCAATATATGAATAAACACCTGATTCAACTGACTAGCATAACCCATTAAACTAGGCAAATTATCATGGTTTTGAATTACCCGAATCTCTGGCTTTTTCCCTTGGGGCTTGAGCCGATGCTGTACCAGTAATAAGGTTGAATTAATCATTTCCTGGATGTCAATCATCCTTTGATCCAGTTCATCCAATGTCGAGAAATTCCGCAGCGCTTGCAGCGATAGCGTGACATCCATTAGACGTTCCGCACCTATATGAATCGAGTTAAACATTTTTTGCCAATCTTGGGCAATAAACTCTAAATCAATCTGTTCTAGTAACTGCTGAATTTCTAACGTAGGTTTAGGACAAGCTTGCTGATAGAGGTGCAGCAGGTCGATCAGATCGCGGAAATATGATCGACCTAGAACAATATTGCCACAAATCCAGGTGATCGGATTATTAAACTCCTGAATTAATGCTGTTGCCATGCGCCCTAGGCTAGATAATTTCTCAGATTGAATCAGTTTAAATTGGGTTTTTTTCAACTCCGCCAATGCCTGTTCTAATTGAACATTAGCCGCCTCTATCTGAATAGAATTGCTAATATCTTGAAACACCAAAACTGCCCCAATTACCTTATTTTGTTTATCGTGAATGGGTGTTACAGTACCGCCAATGGGAATCCTTTTAGTTTGTCTGGAAATCAAGAGACTATCTTTGGGTATTGAAAAGGGAAAATTGTTTTCCATCGCTGTTCTTAACGGCAGGTTTACCGATTGCCTTGTGTTTTGAGTAAAAAGTTTAAACACCTCACTTAAATCTTGATCAATTGCCTCAACGAACTGCCATCCCGTAAACATTTGTGCAACTTCGTTGAGAAAGCGAATGTGACATTGAGTATCCGTGACAATCACACCATCCCCCATTTCGCGGAGAATCGTGGTTAGTAATTGTTCGCGGGAATAGCGATGTAAGGCAATATCAATAGTGACAAATAATTCCCGTTCTTTAATCGGTTTTAAAATGTAACCAAAGGGATACGATACTTTGACTCGTTCTAATGTATTCAGATCAGAATGTCCGGTGACATAAATCACGGGAATTGAAAGACGTTCCCAAATAACCTGTGCTGCTTCAATTCCATCCATATTTCCCTGGAGGAAAATATCCATTAACACTAAGTTAGGACGGAGGGTTGTCGCCCTTTCCACTGCCTTCTCTCCCGATGTCGCGATCGCGCAAACACAATGCCCAAATAATTCCAACTGTTCTTTCAGGTTGATGGCGATAATTCGCTCATCTTCGACGACGAGAATATTTATCAGTTTTTCAGAGATGTTTTTGGCTAATGTTTTCATGGCAACCACGAGAATTAAATGAATTATTTAGGGCAATAAACCATTGAAAAAAACGAAGCGAGTATAATCAAGGACAAAGAATAAGGGACAAACGACAAATGACAAATGACTAGACTAATTATTCGGGGAAGGGTAAAACCACTGTAAACCTTGTACCAATACCCAAAACACTTTCCACTGACAATGTTCCCCCATGTAAATCAACGGCTTTCTTGACGATGGCTAACCCCATCCCTGAACCTCGAACTGTCCCTGTATTACTGGCGCGGCGGAATGGCTCAAAGATACAAGGTTGATCCTCTGGTGGAATGCCAATTCCGTTATCTTTTACCTCGACTGTCAGCCGATCATCTTCACAGGTTAGCGTTAGATAAACAGAACTGTTTTCTGGAGAATATTTCAAAGCGTTGGTGAGTAAATTTCTCACAATCAGTTGCAGGATTTTTTGATCCAGATAAGCGGTTTGACTTGTGCCGCAACTGCTCCAGGTTATTTTAGCTTGATCACTGGCAATAAGTTGGTATTCGTCGATGAGTTGTTGACAGAAAAGGTTTACATCTAAAGGCATCGGATCAAGGAGCAGTTGACCCGCTTCGGCTTGCCCAAAGGTTAATACATCTTCCAGCAATCCTACCATATATTTTACCGCCTGTTTAATTCGCTGGCAATTGACTCGCTTATTCTCTGAGCGAACCGATGAACTATCGGTTTCGATCAGGAAGGTTGAGGCTTGAATAATCGAAAGCGGGGTGCGGTATTCATGGGAAACCGTGTGAATAAATTGCTGTTGGAACTGGTTAAGTTGTTGTTCCTGAGCTAACTGCTGGCGTAGCGCGGCTTCAGCTTGTTTGCGATCGCGTATATCTTGGAACACCAACACCACCCCCGCTAGATCCCCCTGGTTATCCCAAATCGGTGCAGCACTGTCTGCGATCACGATTTGTTGACCTGTCTTGGTAATTAGGACATGATCATCGGTACGATCAACCAGTCTATCTTCTTTGAATGCCAACGTCACTGAGTTATTCACAGGCTGCTGGGTTTGCACATCAATGATTTGAAAGACATCCTTCAACTCCCGATTCTTCGCATCGGTAAATTGCCATTCGGTTAGCAATTCCGCCACCTGATTCATACACTGAATCCGACAATCTTGATCGACTACAATTACGCCATCGTCAATTCCCCACAGCACTGCACTCAAAAATTGGTCCCGTTTATAGCGCTGCAAGGCAACTTCAATGGCTACGGATAATTGCTGTTCATTCACGGGTTTGAGGATATAGCCAAAGGGTGCCGTTACCTTTGCCCGTTTTAAGGTAATTTTATCGGAATGTCCGGTTAAATAAATTACCGGAATTTGCCACTTATTCCAAATTTGTTGCGCCGTCCAAATTCCATCCATGTCCCCCTGTAACCAGATATCCATCAGCACTAAATCGGGATGAAGTTCCCCGGCTTTGGTGACAGCTTTTTCCCCAGAGGCGGCAATTCCAACGACAACGTAACCTAAAGCTTCTAGATTTTCCTTTAGGTTCAGAGCAATAATTCTCTCATCTTCCACAACCAGAATTCGAGCCATTGTTGCTGTGTCAATTTCCGATAAATATTGTTCACTGATCATGATCATGCTCCACTTCCATCTCTTGGGATTGTAAACTGGGTATAAAAATTGTGAAGATTGTCCCGTCGCGATCGCTCGTGACATCAATCTCGCCCTGGAGTCGATGCACTAACATTTTCGTCACGGTTAATCCTAAACCAGTTCCTTCTTGTTTCCAGGAATAGGAACTCGGAATGCGATAGAATGGCTCAAAAATTTTCTCTCGTTCATCCAGGGGAATTTCTACCCCAGAATTACTCACCTGAATCTCGACAGTAAAATTTTTAGTCCAAAACCCGTCTCCCTGACGTAGAGACGCGCCATGGCGCGTCTCTACATTACCATCTCCCAAAGCCCCCACTGTTACCCCAATATCCTCCCCGGCTGGCGTGTATTTAAATGCATTATTTAGTAATTCTGTCAACATCCGAGTCAAACTCAACCGATCTGAAACCAGGGGGGGTAAATTCGGATCAATATCAATATGCAACCGTTGCTGCTGAAACTGCGCCCAGGCTTCAAAGGGTTTAATCAACTCAGGCATCCAATCGGGGAATTGAATCAATGTTAATTGTAAGGGATGAACTTCTGTTTCAATCGCACCGATATCCAGCAAATCGTTAACCAGCTTCAGTTTCTGATTACACTGCTCCTGGACAATCCCCCAATAACGAGCAATCACTGTGGAATTAGAACGGATTTGTGAACTTAATAAACTCTGTTGATCTAAAATGGTTTCCAGAATCCGAACTGCCAATTTAATCTTTGCCGGAGACGTGGGCAATTCTAATGACGTTTTAGTTAAACTCTCATCGTGGAACAGATCTAGACATTGCAGTTCAGCAATATCATACTCTAATTGTCGGGCGCGTTCCATGGCGCGATTCTGTTCTTGGGCTAAACGTTGTCGTGTCGCATCTCGAAACACCAAAACCATACCCTCGATCGCACCATCGTTATTTTTAATCAGAGCCAGGCTATCGGCAATAGGGATTGGCTTTCCTTGCTTGGGGAGCAATAAAATCTGCTTTTCTAAATAAATAATCGTATCTTGTTCTAGAACATTTTTCAGGACATCCTCAACAGGCTGTCGAGTTTGTTCATCGACAATATTAAAGACTTCGGTGAATTTCTGGTCTTTGGCTTCAGCCAATTGCCAACCCGTTAAGGATTCCGCCACCTGATTCAGAAACTTAACCTGACCCTCTTTATCGGTAACAATTACTCCATCTCCAATCCCTCTGAGAATGGCGCTAATTAATTGTTCTCGTTCATATCGCTTGAGTGCCGTTTCAATTGCTACGTAAAGAGCCTGTTCTTTAACGGGTTTGAGGATGTAGCCAAAGGGAGCCGTAATTTTTACCCGTTCTACCGTACTTTGATCCGAATGTCCGGTGACATAAATTGTGGGAATTTTCAGGCACTCCCAGATTTGCTGCGCGGCTTCAATCCCATCAATATTGCCTTTGAGCCAGATATCCATCAACACTAAATTGGGACGGAACTCAGTGGCTTTTGCAATCGCTTGTTCTCCCGACGCTGCGATTGCAGGTACGGTATAGCCGAGGGATTCTAAGCTTTCTTTCAGATTAATCGCGATAATTCTCTCATCTTCAACGACGAGAATTTTTTTGGTTTCTTTTAAGTTCGGAGGTGGTTTTGAAAACATCATCGGGTAATCCTTAATTCTAGACATTATCAAGTTCTGAGTTTATTGCTAAAGGTAATCCTAAATTCAGTTCCGGAGTCACAATTTAGGTCTAAGGTTCCATCGATCTGATCGACCAAGCCTAAAACCAGGGTTAATCCTAATGAAGTAGTTGTTTCAATATCAAATGATTTTTGGATTCCCACACCGTTATCCCGGACAAGCAGGGTGAGTAAGTTATTATCCGGATTTCGTTGAAATTTAATCTCTATTTCTCCCTGCTGATCCTCTGGAAAAGCATATTTCAGCGTATTAGACACCAATTCATTTAAAATTAAGCCACAGGGAATCGCTGTGTCAATGGGGAGATCAATATCCTCAACCTGATAGGAAATGCGAACTCGACTGGAACTGATGCTATAAGAATCAAATAAATGAGTAATTAAATCGGGAACATATTGGGCAAAATCAATCTGAGCTAAATTATCAGACCGATATAACTTTTCATGCACCAGGGCAATCGAGGCAATGCGATTTTGGCTGTCTTGCAAAACCAACGCTACGTCTTGATATTTAGTCCGCCGCGACTGCATTTGCAGCAGACTACTGACAATTTGCAAATTATTTTTCACCCGGTGATGAATCTCTTTGAGCAAGACCTCTTTTTCTTTGAGGGAAGCTTGGAGTTCCTCTTTAGTTTGCTTTTGTACGGTAATATCTTGTTGAACAATAACCATGACGGTGCCATAGTCGGGATGCTCAAAACGAGACGTTATCGCTTTACCCCAGAAGGGAGTTCCATCTTTTTTTACATTATGAATTTGGCAGGTATATTCAGCATTTGCCTTTGCCATAATTTTTTGAGTAATTAGCTGTCGAACTGGCTCGACGCCAATTTGATTATTTTCATAGTCAATAATCGTCACAGGTTGGTTGTTTAGTTCACCGGGTTCATAACCAAACATCTGCTCAAATTTTGGGTTAGCATAAACGATTATGCCGTCATTCGCTCTAACCAAACAAATACCTTCTTCGATGTTTCGATTAATCACCGCCTGTAGGTTTATATCTTTTTCTGTTTGTTTGCGATCGCTGATATCCACGAAATAACCAACAACCTCAATCGGTTCACCCGTTTCATCTCGAATTAACCTCCCTTCATCCAACAGCCAGTGATAGGTTCCATCGGCGTGCATAAAACGGTATTCAAAGGAATAATTTCCCTGATTTAATTTCCGGGGTAATTCCTGGAGAATCGAGTCAATATCCTCAGAATGGATATGATTTAACCATAAATCTGACCCATTCAAAAATTGCTCTGGGGTGTAACCCACAACATTGACAACATTGTCACTGATATAAGTCAGTTTATAATTCGGCTCAGGCTGGGTGCTAAAAATCACCGCAGGGCTGGAGGTGAGGAGATATTGCAGATATTGCTGAGTTTGCCGCTCAATCTCGCTCAGATTCTTAACAACGTGTAATGTGCCTAGGGTCTCTCCTTGGTCATCCCGGATACTGTGAAACGTGAATTGGTACTTATTGCGATCGCGCTTACTATCGCCAAATTCCTGAATGACTGTAAACTCTTCACCGCGTAGCGCCCGTCCCAAAATGTCCTGTGCCTTTGCTTGTCCATTCGGTAAATGGCTCAGGGATTCTATCAAACTTGTACCGATGTCAATATCTCGCCCAAAAATCTTAATGAATTCGGTTTTATACGCTTGATTAAAGGCAATATAGCGCCAGTTCAAATCCAGCGCCGTCATCATATCCGTGGTGTTCTCTAGAATCCCTTGCAGCAGGAATGGATTGTCTTGTCTGAGCTCCCTGATTGCTGGAGGGCCAAGTCCTATATCTGGCAAGGCGTCTACGTCTAGGTTTAGCGCCCGCAACTCCACCTCAGCCCGGTGTAAGCGATCGCCCAGATCCTGTATTTCTTGTTGGAGTTTTTCTTTTATTTGCTTATTCATATCTGTCTTTAACTGACATGGACTTTTTCCGTTAAATTGAGGCTTGAATTTGTTATAGTAAGGCTTTTGCTTTTTATACGTTAAACCTAGCAAACATTTGATCATTAAAACCTGATCTTAACAATAGTTGACGAAAATAAGTTTTAACTAATAAATAACCAAAAAATTTACATTTGATTAAATCTGAAATGTAAATTTATCGTGAATATATAGCGCTCCCAAATCTCCGGTGGAACCTCTGGGAGCTTATCATCCCTTCAAGCCAGACTTTCTCGCCATCAGTCCCAACAATAAAATGCCTGCGATTGTTGACCCCGAAGGAATTGAGGGTCAACCCCTATCTCTATTCGAGTCAGGTGCAATGGGAGCTGTATCTAGCTGACAAAACCGGACAATTCATTTCCAAACAGCCACGCGATCGCTATGCTGCAATATAGAACCCCATCCGCCACGTAACGGAGTAGAGTAGATGGGGGGGTATTGGTTGTTCAGTCAATTAACAAGTGAGGTTTACTAATGGCATATAGCAGTTTTACCTTAGCTAAAGTTAAGGAAGATTTTGGCTTAACCGTTGATGAAACGCAAAACCTGTTCGCTGATGTCCCAGGTATTCAACCCTCAGAACTTTTAACACTAAATTTAGCTGAGTCTATCGCTCTAGCGACAGCCATTGATACCGAAAAAGCCCGTTCTGAATTTATTATTGCTCCGGTTTTATCGGAAGTTAGGCGACAGGTTAACTATCAAATCAGTTTATTCTCTGGCACAGATTTTAATGTCGATATCGAAAAAGGATTACAAGGCTATTGTGACTTTATTCTGAGTTGTTCAGCAGAACAATTTTATATCAACGCTCCAGTAATTACAATCGCCGAAGCCAAAAATGAAAAAATCCCATCAGGATTTGGTCAATGTATTGCCGAAATGGTCGCCGCCCAGATATTTAATCAAAGAGCCGGAAATAAAATTGATAAAATTTATGGTGCTGTAACAACGGGGACGGTTTGGCGGTTTTTGGTCTTAGAGGAACGTACCGTATTGATTGATCAGTTAGAATATTATATTAAGGAAGTCGATAAGATTTTGGCAATCCTCTTACAACCCATTCAAGCTTATTTATCCAAAAGCACCGGAGGAAATGAGATATGTTAAAAAATCTCACTATAAATAATTTTCGCTGTTTCAAACATTTTGAGCTTCAGCAGCTAGGTAGAGTTAACTTGCTTGTTGGCAAAAACAACAGTGGGAAGACGTCAATACTAGAAGCGATTCAACTTCTCTGCTCCAAGGGTAATCCTGAACCATTACTTGACGCAATGACTAACAGAGGTGAATATTGTTGGAGTGATGACATTAGCAGAGGCAGAAGGGAGCGTGAACTTGATATCTGCCATCTTTTTCACGGTCATGAAATTGAATTAGGTAGTGAATTTTTAATATTGGCTTCAAATGATAATATTGAAAATAAACTTTTCGGATCTATAGGCAAACAATCGATTTATTCCAAGGCAGATTCGGAGATTGAGTCTGATGAATCTACAAGTGTCGTTGAAGAGTTTCCAGATAACTTAATAGAATTTGTCATTAAAATTACGTGGACTGATGGCAATAAGCCAGAAATATGGAAACGCACTTTGTCTGCTAATGGAGGACTATCGGAAGATTATATTCGTCGATGGCGAGTTATAGGTAAGCCATCAAAAAATGCCGCAAAAACTCAATATATTACATCATCATCTTTAACAACAACCAACATGACTGAGTTGTTTGATCAGGTCGTCTTGACACCAGAGGAAACGCTTGTATATCAAGCACTTCAGACGATTGAACCTAAAATTGAGCGCCTTGCTTCTATTACGTCTGAAAGCCACAGATATTCAGAGTCTCGTGGTGGATTTGTCCTGCGTCTTGCTGACAGTGATCAGCGTGTTCCGATTGGCAGTATGGGGGATGGAATATGGCGGATGTTGGGTCTAGCATTATCAACGGTATGTGCTAAGGGTGGAGTATTGCTGGTTGATGAAATTGATACCGGGCTTCATTTCACAGCGATGGAAGATATGTGGAAACTGATTTTGGAAACGGCTAAAAAACTAAATGTCCAAGTTTTTGCGACTACTCATAATAGTGATTGTTGGACTAGCTTGGCTAGCATTGCGAGTCAGGAACAGGATACTGAAGATGGAATTACAATTCAACGAATAGAACCAGGAAAAGAAATAGGTGTCGTTTTTACTGAACGTGAGATGGTTATCGCGGCTCAACGAGGGATTGAGGTACGTTAGAAATGGCAAGCAAGTATTATCCAAAGAAGCTTATTGTAGAGGGAAAGCAGGATCAACGAGTTATACCACAACTCATTGAAGCGAATGGAATTCCTTGGGAAGAGATAGGGAAAAAAGTTCCCTACATCGAACCCTTTGGCAGTGACGAATTTATTGATGCTGATATAATCTCTACAGAATTGAAAGCGTCTGGATTGACAACATTAGGATTAATCGTGGATGCAGATGATAATTTATCGGCACGCTGGAACAGTAAGCTGTTCGGCATTTAAAGCTTAATATCAATAATAGCGAAATCCTTGTAGTGCGTTAAGCGAAGCCATGCCGAAGGCTTTGCATCTTGCTCGCTACCCATTCCCAATTTAAATGCATGACAGCTTATCAGAAATGCCTGCTTAAAAAGTATGCCTAACTTTCCAGAACAATTGCCAAAAACTGGATTAATCCATAGTACAAATGGAATTAAATTTGGTGTATGGATTATGCCCGATAACCAAAAGTGCGGAATGTTAGAGACATTTTTAGCCTACATGATACCCGATGAGAATGAACCATTTTGGCAATACGCTCAAGAAGTCGTCACAGAAGCTAAACATCGAGGCGCACCCTTTATAGATGCTCATTTGGATAAAGCAAATATCTACACCTGGTTAGCATGGCAAAAGCCACCCGGACGACAATTGCATAATGCTATCATAGAGCGTATTTTGAATCCCCAGCATTCCCAAGCTCAACCCTTTATGACTTGGTTTAAGAACTTGTACGACCTGTAATTTTACAATTTTTTAGGACTTACCCCTGAAAAATTATCGCCATCGGAGACATTACTGTCTGAGTATTTCACTCAACATACTTTTTCACGATAAATGAGGCATCCTCTTGATGAGAATGTCTCAACTCTTGAGATTTATTGACAGCAGCTTTCATATCATCATAAGGACCTGCCCAGAGGTAAGACCTCATTAAGTGATCATCACCAGCCAGTGACCCATAAACCGTATAATAAACCCCATAAAGCGTATTTTGATCCGAGTCAATAACTTTTCTAAGCATAAGAGTTCCTCGATTGGACTTTCACACGAAATCGAATCGTAGTTTGCTGGATAAGACTGTATGATGCCTAACATCGTAAAGTCAAATGTAGTGCGGCTGATTTCCCCGATCGACTCATCTGACTGTTTGTAGTCAGCGCTTTAGCGCTTCTGCCACTAAAGTGCCTACTACAAAACCAACTGCGCCAATTCCTTTTAAACTAAGATGAGAATTCCCCCATCCCATCATGTCCCCAACCATTGCCTTAATTGCCCACGATCGCAAAAAAGATGATATTGCTAACTTTGCTAAACAATACACCCCCATCCTCTCCCGTTACCGCTTAATCGCCACCGGAACCACCGGACAACGCATTCATGACCGGAGTAAGTTAGAGGTTGAGTGTCTATTGTCGGGTCCTTTGGGCGGAGATGCCCAGATTGCGGCGGAAGTGGCGACAGGTGAGGTGATTGCGGTGATTTTCCTCATCGATCCCCTCTACGCTCAACCCCATGAGCCGGACATTCAGGCATTGTTACGCATCTGTAATGTTCACAACGTCCCTCTGGCTACTAATCTTGCCACGGCTGAAGCAATTATCGCCAATTTTGCCAAAAATCGCTTTGCTTACCTGATTTTTAACCCCGTTTCGGGTCAAGGCAACGCCGAGAAGGATTTAACGCTGATTCAGCAGCTTTTAAAACCCCAACTGCATCTCGATATTCACCTAACGACGCCCGATCGCTCTTCAGCAGAGTTGGCGCAAGAGGCGATCGCATCCGGTGCAGATCTGATTATCGCATCGGGTGGAGACGGCACCATTTCGGCTGTCGCAGGTGCTTTGATTGGTAGCCAGATTCCCTTGGGGATCATCGCCAGAGGTACAGCTAATGCTTTTGCGGTGGCGTTAGGGATTCCCACAAATATTCGCGCCGCCTGTGAACTGATTTTATCAGGCATTACCCGGGTAGTTGATGCCGCACAGTGCAATCAGCATCCGATGATTTTGCTGGCTGGAATTGGCTTTGAAGCTGAAACCGTGGAACGAGCGGATCGAGAGGCGAAAAAACGCTTGGGCGTCTTAGCTTATATTTTGGCAGGGATGCAGCAACTCAACGAACATAGTGTGTTTGAGACAGAATTAGAGATTGCCGGGATTACCAGTCAATGTCAAGCCGCCGCCATCACCATCGCCAATGCAGCACCGCCAACCTCTCTAATGGCACAGGGGATGGGACAAGTGATTGCCAATGATGGGTTATTGGAAGTCACGATTAATACTCAAAACACCAAAATCGAAGCCATGGATGCGATCGTGGATTTACTCGGTGCTGCATTAATGCGGAGAGCTGCCCGTCGAGAGGATACAATTTGTTTACGAACTGGACAAATTAAGGTCAACACTAACCCTCCCCAAAAAGTGGTTGTCGATGGGGAAATTATTGGCACAACTCCAGTCACGATTGAATGTATTCCCCAGGGATTAACCGTCATTGCTCCCTTGGAAGCATCCAAGCCTGCCGATGAACAACCACCTGTCACTGAACCAGAGCTAATACCAGGAGTCACTGATGAGTAATCAGCACGATCTCGATCAACGCAAACTTTTATCCGCCCTATGCCATGGCTCGATATTGTTGAGTTCAGCGATTTTATCGGTTGCGATCCCGATTGTGATTTTGTTGGTGACGGATGATCCGATTGTTAAGGCAAATGCCAAAGAATCTCTAAATTTTTACATTAATCTCTATATCTATGCTTTTATTTTTGTTCTGCTAATCGTTGTCGTAATTGGTGTCCCCTTACTGATTCTGTTAGGTTTGGTCAGTCTAATCATGCCGATTATTGCTGTGATCAAGGTTCTAGATGATCCCAACCAACCCTACCGCTATCCGTTTATTTTCCGCTTGGTGTAGGTGATGACGATTGGGAAACGTCTTTGGTATCCTCCACCCTCTACCTTAGTCTTCTCCACCCAGGAGATCCATGTCTGGCGGGCGGATTTGAATCAACCGATCGCACAGATCGAGAGATTAGCACAACTCCTTTCCCAGGATGAACAGCAACGGGCAAAGCGATTCTACTTTGAGCGCGATCGCAACCATTTTATTGCAGGTCGGGGGATTTTGCGGACAATCTTGGGTCGCTATTTAAATCAACCGCCTGATCAAATCCAGTTTGACTATAGTCCCCGTGGCAAACCCACTCTGGCAACGAGCAACCCCAATCAAACATTGGGTTTTAATCTGTCTCATTCTCATGGATTAGCCTTGTATGCTCTATCCTCAACTCTTAAACTGGGGATCGATCTTGAATATCGACGTCCGATGCCCGATGCTGAGAAACTAGCACAACGTTTCTTTACGCCAAGAGAATATACTGCTATTCGGACTCTGGCTGGGGATCAGCAACAAACAGCTTTTTTCAATGGTTGGACACGCAAAGAAGCCTATTTAAAAGCAACTGGTGATGGGTTAGCCAAGTTGTCAGAAATTGAAGTCGCTCTGATGCCAGGAGAAGCGGC
The DNA here is from genome assembly GCF_040217205.1 of Coleofasciculus sp. A1-SPW-01. Classification (NCBI taxonomy): domain Bacteria; kingdom Bacillati; phylum Cyanobacteriota; class Cyanophyceae; order Coleofasciculales; family Coleofasciculaceae; genus Coleofasciculus; species Coleofasciculus sp. A1-SPW-01. The sequence goes on from NZ_JAVJNP010000090.1 coordinate 172,130, forward strand.
TAAACTGCTGAGTATCGCCGGAGACGCTAACGCGGCGTCTCATTGGTCACTTTTTCCCCTAACCCCAGCATCGGACTATGTGGCTGCTGTTGCGGTATTCGGGCAGAATTGGCAGATCAAATGTCTTGAGTTTGAACCTTAACTTCCTGGACACTTCAAGTGACCTGTAGGGGCACGATAATATCCATTGGTGTCAACTTAAGCTCAACCCCTCTCCCCCAGCCCCTCTCCAACCCCCCTCGTTCCCCCCTACAAGAGGGGGGATGACAGAGGATGCTTCGCTTTTTTTGCAAGGGAGAGGGGAGTAAGAGCATCCGATCCCCCTTCTCCCCACGGTGGGAGAAGGGGTTAGGGGATGAGGGGGAAAATGTCAAGGAGTAGATAGCCACAGTTTAAAACCTTGCCAGCATTGACTTTCACCTTAAGTTGACACGGATGGATAATATCGTGCCCTTACACCATTTAGGGTAAGGGCAAAGGACATAAACGAATGACATAAACGAATGACAAATGACTTAAACTAATTCAACGCGATCGCAGATTGTTTGACCAAACAGCGAGTCTTGCTCAACTTGTGGCGGGTGAGGTGGAGCCACTAGAATTACAGAATGATATTGAGAGACGATCACCTCTGGATCAAAAATAAATTCACTATAGTCAGCCAAATCATCCAATCCCAACACATTTAAAACGATCTCGGATAAAACCCAAGTCGTCACTTTGAAACATGCCTTTTTCCACTGCTTATGCCTATTCATCTGTTTTAGGCTCCTGCGATCGGTGGTTGAGATTTCGCCTTCTGGCTCAAAGATTGGTGTTTAGAGCAGTACCATCACTGTTCGCGGCTCAATCCCTACTGGTACATTCAGTGCGATTACCTTGATTTCAGCAATCTTTACAAAAACTTGTCCAGAACTTACGCATTCCTTTATCTGTAGAGACTGAATAATTGTGTCGAAGGCTACACATCTTAACTACACCCTGTTTCCTGCGTTAGTTCCTTGTTGATGCCAAGCCCTAAATACTCACAACTTGGCTTTCATTCAATACCCTAACTAAAGTTATGTAAAGCATCACACCTTCAACCTGGCGCTTTAAGTAAAGTTTTGATGAAATTTAGCGTGGGGAGATAAAAATCAGCAATACCCTGCTAGTCGCCAGGGTTCCCAGGGAGATGGGGTGAGGGGGTGAGCTGACAGGTGTAGGTTTTTTATTTAAGGGTGGAGACAAGACAAGGGGACAAGGAAGGAAAGAAGACAAGGGGGAAAAACCGTACAGAATTCGGTTCGGTCAAACTAACTTCTAAAAGCCGAAACGCCCTATTTTTCGTT